>JBFYPS010000162.1:0-3194 GCA_041303135.1 Crocinitomicaceae bacterium
AATCGTTTTTATCGGGTACATAATAGTCTTCTGGCGAATCAACGATGGTTTCGGTAGTCGAACAAATCAAATCGACGTCATGCATTTCGCGGAGACACGCACTCAAGTGATTGGGTTTATATTCATCATCGCTATCTAGTATGGTGATGAATTCCCCTTTACTATTTAAAACGCCTCGATTAATCGAATCGGCCTGGCCTTGATTGCGATGACGGATATAGACAATTTTGTCTTCATGGGCTTCCACTAAACGCAACAGGGAATCCCGGTCATTAGATAAGCTGCCATCGTCGATAATAATCAACTCAAATTCTTGAAAATCTTGATTTAAAACAGACTTAATAGCACGTTCTGTTACATCAAAGTCTGTGTTATACAACGACATTAACACAGAAATTTTTACCGGAATGGACATGAAATAATTGCTAAGCTTTTTAGGCGAATTTTAATGAGGCAAAATTAGTTTTATAATGTGTATAAAACTAATCGTTTAGCTAAGATCAGTTTAACGATTCTTAAACTTTTCTTTGATTTAAGCGTCAGCTAGCTTTCGTTTATTTATTAAAAAGAAGACCAAAATTGAAAAGGCAAACCCGATAAAAATTAAAAAATAGTTCACGGGTTTTTCAGCCGTGAGCGACATGCGCAGTAAAATGGTCGTGATGATAAAACTGGCGTTTCGGAAAATTAAATGAAATGAAAAATGATACATGAATGAAACGATCAATAAGAAAACATCCACAAATATCATGACCGTGAAAAAATCTCCATAAAAGACCGTGTTTGGATTGGGGTAATTTTGATTGGTTTGCATGGCGATGATAAGCTCATTGAGCCAACTGCTCAGACTCGAAAAGCTTAACGCAAACAAAATAATCATCATCAGCATAGACATCATTTTTTTGATGGCAACAAACTCTTTGATGTTATTTGTGACTTCTGCGCGTTCTGATTTTTGATACAGTTTATAGTAAAACATGGTAGCGGCTAGCATGATCAACGAGGCTATTAGGTCATACACCAGACTTAGCAAATGAACGTCTTGCATCGAAAGCGCTTTCCCAAAATCTAAGTCAGCAATGTCATGAAAAAAACTTCGCAACGTAATAAGCGTGATTACTTCAAATTGCTTTCCGATGAATTCTGAGATTGATTTGGGGATAATAATCACCAACAGCAACACCTCATAAAAAAGAATAAAGCTAAACGGCGTGTAAATCGCTTTCAGGTAACTGTGCTGAAAATTTTCAAAATAGCTTACATGATTAGCCAAAAAAATAAAGCCTAAATGCAGTACAAAAGCAAGCAACGCAAGTCTTAGGATAGTTAATTCAACCATCCTAATGCGCTTCGGACTTACTGTGCGATCAAAAAGTTCACTAAATTTTGCTAAAATGGTCACCATTTTTTTATCAGGAATCAATAAAATGATCGATTGCAGATTTACACTTTTCGTTTGGCTCGAGTGGGTAGTTTCGGTTCCACTTCTGCCAAAACCGATATCTGATCTAGTACAATTTCTTTGAGTGAATTGTCAAAGTAAACTCCGTCAGATTCCATGTCTGCGATGTTGCGATGCATGGCTTGGTAAATAACCTTTTTTTCTTCAGGTGTCAACGATTTATTCGCGGCAAGATTTCCCACAAAATTGACTAATCCTGCCCTAGGACCCGCTTCTTTTTGGTATACATAGGTCTCACTTTCCATGACGGCAAATTCCCTATAAACAGCAATGATAAATACGATAAATAAGGTCGAAATAACTGCTGTTAGTAAAATAATATCCATATCCATTATTTTTTCAATTTAGCGTTGATGAAATTCAATAAACCCAAGATAGTTGGCGGCCATAAGCCAATGAAGATTGCCTTATCCTTATCGCCAACGACCAAATACAGGTATTCACTGACAAAAATGACAATCAAGACAACGACGATAATTAAGATTTCGGAAGCTTTAAAGTTTTTAAACATGATTTGTTTTTTAATTGATAATTACGAGCAGACCCAAAGGCCTCACGTACAGAAGCTATTACGTGCAAAGCCACAGGAAGTCCTGTGGCTTTACTGTATAAAGAATATGTGTTATGCTTATTTAGGCAATACAACAGAGTCGATCACGTGCACAATTCCGTTACCTGCTTTCAAATCTGTGGCAACAACCGTAGCTGAACCACCTTTCTCATCAGTTAACACAACTTTTCCGTTTTTAAACGAAGCAGTCACCGTACCTCCACTAACTGTTTTCAACGCCAAAGATCCTTTCGCATCAGTGATCGCTTTTACAACAGTAGCTGCATCAAATGTACCAGCAATAACGTGGTAGGTAAGTACTTTTGTCAACGTAGACTTATTCTCTGGCTTCAACAAATAATCTACCGTTCCAGCAGGTAATTTCGCAAATGCGGCATTGGTAGGTGCAAATACGGTAAACGGTCCAGCACTCTGTAAGGTCTCAACTAATCCAGCCGCCTTAACCGCTGCAACTAAGGTTGTGTGATCTGAAGATCCAACAGCCACATCCACAACTGTTTTTTGTGCGTTTGATACGAACGACATGCCGATCAAAGCAACGATTGATAATGCAATTGATTTTAATTTCATTTCTCTTTTTGTTTAAGTTCATTCCCGTAACTCATTAATTATCAATTAGTTTTGAATGTGGAAGGGTGCGTAGCTAAACATATTTTTTTTAGTTCACGATTGTGCCAGCTAGAGACGTGGAGGTACTTTATTGACCAAATTAAATTTCTGATATATTTAATTAAGCTGACGATAAATTCAATTAACCTGTTCGCCCCCGCAGGGCCAATGAAATTTATCGGTTGGAATTTGTTAAATATATTGCCAATTTGGGACCCGTAAATATGAGTCGATCGCTTGAATATGTTGGCGTTACGAATCATATCTGTTTAACACCTGCTATGAAAAAAATTATCCTACTTTTTCTCCTATGTAGTTTAGGAGCCCAAGCGCAAATCGCCGATAAATTTAAGTTGATGAAAGCCTATTCCGGCTATTTCAATTTCTATTACGATGACTCAAATGACAAGATTTACCTCGAAGTCAATAAACTCAATGAGGAGTTTTTGTACGCCTACTCACTTGCGCAAGGGGTGGGGAATAACGATTTGGGTTTGGATCGTGGCCAATTAGGCAACGAACAAGTAGTCTATTTCGAGAAACAAGGGAATA
>JBFYPS010000163.1:0-6814 GCA_041303135.1 Crocinitomicaceae bacterium
AGTTGATGCTGCTTTCATACTAAAGAAGTAAGTTAAAATTACCTGGAGTTCTTTGCTAAGGTAGCAATGTAATTTCGAAATACTTGTTTAATAATCAATTAATTTCAAAAGAAAATTTATCCTTGGATTTCATGTAAAAATAAGACTAATCAAAAACTATATTTTTAATTTATTTACCCTTATTTATGAACAATTTTAATGTGTGATTCAAAGTTCATAATTGGCACTACGACCTACAGCTTCAGCTTTTTACAAAATTTCTTTTACGAACAAATTATTCGTCGCATATTTTGCATTGATTAAGCAACTTATTCGTCGCAAAAAGTAATTTGTGATGATGATTGAATATCAAATTGACTTCCTAAAATTGCAACTTGTAAACAAGATTGGGGAAAAATCCAAGTTGATACGTTGTACTTAGTTCCTGTCTTTGCCTGTCGTAACTTTGTGAAAACACGTTTTTGTGGTTCGTCACATTTTGCAAATCAAGTGAAATAGTTTGCGCAACTTTTCGTTTTTTACTGTTCAATGTAAATCCAGCTTTGAAATCTAAGCGGTAATAATTTTCATAATTCCCAGAATAAGCATCTATTGAAAGTACCTCGCGACCCAATGCTTTCGACGCAACTAAATCGATTGGCGTATAAGCTCTTCCGCCAGCATTTGTGAATTTTACATCCATCGAAAAACGATTTCGATCGTCCTTTCCTACTTTCCATTCTTTTCCTGCCAGCACATTGAAAACATATTTACCATTGAAAGCGGTGTTGCGTTCTAATCCATCGCTTCCTTTGTAAGTTGAATTGTAAACAGATGCTGTGAATAATCCATAATAACCCTTGCTAAAGAACTTTTCGACAGTCAATTCAATTCCATAATTCGTTCCAGTTCCACTGTTTACCAAACTGTCGGCTAAATCTGTTTTGAAAGTTGACCCAGTATTGAGCATCGAATAACTGCTTGAAAAAGTTGTAATTGGAACATTGTAAATCGATTGATAATAGACTTCAGTTTTGATTCTCCAATCATTGAACGGTTGAATATTGTAGCCCAAAACCAAATGATGACTTTTAGTAAAATCTAAATTTTTGTTGTTGTAAACTGTATTTCCATTTGCATCTTGAGATTGCAAAAAGTACACGTTAATCGGTTGCATTTGAGCATGTAAACCGTAACCAAAATTCAAGCTACTTTTATTGGTGACATTGTAAACCAATCCTAATCGCGGCTCTACAGAAGTGGAATTGTTCAGAAAGAAAACTTGTGAATGCAGTCCTGCATTTAAAGTCAATTTACGTGAAATCGAAAATTTCAAATGCGTATAAACTTGCGCCAAATTGGTAGTTTTTTGATAATCCCAAATTTGCTTTTCTGGTGCAAAAATATTGTCTTTGGTTTTGTAAAATAAATCTACGCCTATGACCTCATCTTGAAATCCAACTTTGAAAAACAAGCGAGAATTGATTTTTAAATTGTAATTGCTACTCAAATAATATGTCGTTTTAGCCACATTGCTCACTTCCCGAGTGAAAGTACTATCCGCCATTTTGTCGAAGTCATACGCAGTTTGATCATTGCTCGAATAATTGACTCCAACTGTGGACGAAATAAAAGATTTTGAATTGATTTGTTTGAAATGAGTAATTCCACCAATGCCAATTTTACTCGCAAAATCGACTTGATTTCCACCGCCATAAAGCGTATTTGAAGAACCGCCACCAATTTTAATTGTGCTGGACGCCAAAATTCCAAACATCGAAAAACGTCCCAATTTTGTGTTGCCACTATTCAATTTAAATGAAAGATCTTGGTAAGTTGGCGTTGCTGTCGTTCCAATATCGATTCCAACTGCTTGTGCAATTCCTGCCAAAGAATAGCGGTAACCGACCACATAAGAAGCATCGCTTTTTTTGCTAAATCGACCTTCAGTTGTTAATTCTAAACCAGTAATTACGCCAGTTTGAATAGTAGTTTCTCGTTTTTTATTGTTCCCATTTCTCAATCCTAAATCAAAAACGCCAGAGGTAGCATTTCCATACTCAGCAGGAAAAGCGGAAGTGAAAAAATCTGAATTCTTCAACAAATTGGTATTCAACGCACTTACGGCACCACCGGTGGTTCCAACCGATGCAAAATGATTTGGATTAGTAACATTCATTCCATCGATGCGCCACAAAACGCCAACAGGCGAATTTCCACGAATGACGATGTCGTTACGGCTGTCGTCAGGTGCACTTACTCCAGCAAAATTGGCCGCCAATCGCGCTGGATCGCTTCTACCACCCGCATATCGATTTACTTCTTCCATCGAAAAAGTTCTGGCGCTCACCGTTGCCAATTTATTGATTGTTCCGCCTTTGTTTGTGGCACTTACAGTTACTTCACCAAGTTGTTGGTATTCCTCTTCCAAAGCAATATCCAAGATTACTTCTTTCCCAGAAGTCACAACCACATTGGGCATAACAACCGTTTTGTAGCCAGGAAAAGTGATTTTGATTTCATAACGATCTGGTGGAATATTGGCTAAAATATAATTTCCCAAGGAATCTGAATTCACTTTCATTTGGAGCGAAGGAATTTGAATGGTTACTCCAATCAATGGATTTTGTGAAAGTTTATCAGCAATATTTCCGCGGATGTTTTGGGTGTTGTTTTGTGTAAACGAAATGGTTGGTAAAATCACCAGTAGAAAAAGAAATCTAATCATCTATGTTTTATTGAAATGAAATGTTGAAGAAAATGCTCCAACAAAAATAATAGATGTCTAATTTTGAGTTATCCTTTAAAAATTGGATGAAATTATCTGGAAAAGATTTTTTTTAAAATTCATATAATGGTTTGTAAAATAATTGTTATCCTTGGTTTTTGTCAAGGTCCGTCAGCAGACGGACGCATGCCAAAAACGATCAATTATCAATGCTTTTTGCATTGGTTCTTGGGAACCGTTGCCAGTAATATTTGGCACCTAAAGGCACCATTTGTGATGAATTGAATTTATTAAAACTATTTTGCCAATAGAAATTCCAATGGAATATTAAATCTTTTGCTCCAAGCTTTTTCGCTGTGGTCTTCGCCTGGAAAATATTTACTGATCCAATTTGTAGATGAAAAACCTTTGGAAATCATCACTTTGTCCACTTTTTGTTGAATTTCAGGATACAAGGCATCTAAGGTTTGATCTCCATAGTCGAAATACAATTTGTGTTTTTTGGGCGAAGGAAGATTTTTGCGCAAATATTTTAGAAATGCTTCTGGCATTGGATTGTTTTCCAATGTAAATGTTCCTACCCAATGTGTGGAGAGGCACGCTGCACCGCCAAAAATTTTGGGATATTCGCAAATGGCATACATCGAAATCAATCCGCCCATGCTGCTACCAGCAATAAAGGTGTTTGCGCGGTCTTTGTGAACAGAATAATTTTTGTCGATTAACGGTTTTAACTCTTTGACAATAAATTTCAAATAATTGTCTGAATTGGGTTGAAAAAAATCTTTGATTCTTCCTGAACTTTTCAGTTGAGCACTGACAGTATCTTTCTCCATTTGTGTTAATTGCTCAAATGGCTTTTGCGGAAAATAATCAAGATGACGCGTTTCTCCGCCATTCCAAATACCAACGACAATAAACTTTTTCGTTTTGTTTTCATTCATCAACTTCGATCCAGTATCGTCGATATCCCAAGCTTGATTGTTCCAGCACAACGCAGGGTCATACAGCATTTTTCCGTCATGCATATACAAAACGGCGTATTTCACAGTATCGCAATAACCTTCTGGCAGCCAAATATCCACATTTCTTGCGGTGACAAATTTGGATTTGAAATTTTCAATGCGCACAATCTTCCCGCTCGCTACCGCAGGGATTTGTGCTTTGATTTGAAATGAAATCATAAAAACAAGAATCGAAACAATAAATAGATTTTTCATTTTAAACCAAATCTTCTTAAAATGGTTTTTGTCATGGTTTTCATTCAAAAACGCACACCAAAAACAAATTCACCTCTATTATAACACAATGGACTTTGTCCATCGCTACCCAAATTTGATGCCTAACAACATCGAAATTTATTATATTAATTATCTCCCAAAAATATTATCTATAGCGGTAAGCTATTTCGCTTTTATCACTCCTTGGTCAATCAACATTTGAAAAGAATCTTCCATCGTTTCTTTCAAAGGTCTGAAAGTCATTCCCAATTCGCGTTTGATTTTAGAATTGTCGGCATTCCATGGAACGTTGATGTTGTTGCGTACATATTGTCTAGTGAACAGTTTGTGTACCATTGGACCAAAAATCATCAACAACCATTTCGGCAAGGCTTTTTTCGGCAATGGAAATTTGTCGCCATATTTCGGTAATAAAACGGCACCCATGGCTACAAAATCGGTGTTGTGCGCTGATGTGATATATCTTCCTTGCGCTTCTGGTGTGAATCCCGCGCGGAAATGTGCTTCAGCAACATCTCTCACATCTACTACGCCCATTCCCATTTTAGGTGCGCCCATTTTCATTTGTCCGTCGCCAAACATTTTCATGATGTTGGCACTTTCAGAAGTCGTGAATTTTGGATTCAACTCTGGTCCTAAAACCAAACTCATGTTGATGGTGACCAAATCCCAACGATCTTGTTTTTTGTTCATTTCCCAAGCTTTTTGTTCAGCCAAGGTTTTTGAATACGAATAAGGTTGATATTCCAATGAAGAAGTAGTATTCCAAACATCTTCCGTCAAAACTCCACCAGGTGCATTCACCGTATCGATTGCGTCTGTGTAGATTGCAGCACAACTGCTCGTGTCCACTACTCTTTTCACAGATTCGACTTCATTCACAGAATTCAATACATTTTCAGTTCCTTTCAAAGCAGGGTCAATCAGTTCTTTTTGAGGATCTTTCACAGAAGTTGAGAATGGTGAAGCTGTATGATAAACCAATTCGCAACCCTGCATCGCTTCAGTATAAGCGCCGGGTGTCAATAAATCCGCTTTAAAGAATTTGATCTCACCTTTGGAATTATTGGCAGCATCAATCAAATGTTGCACTTTCTTCAAATCGTCTGGATTTCTAACCGCTGCGTGCACAGTCAAACCTTCGTCCAACAATCTTTTTACAATCCAACTTGCTACATATCCGTTGGCACCAGTGACCATTACAGGTTTTGATTTATCTATTTGCGTCATTTTTTAGTCTTTTGTATGAATGAAATACGAATTTAAGCAAAATAAAGTCAATACTGATCATTTACATCGCGCAAAACAGGAATTCTATCAATATCAAAATTATAGCCTAAACTAAAAAGATACATTTGTGAAAAAATTTTAAGTGTACCATCTGAGGTTAATAATAAGTCAGAAGGATTTGTTTGAACAGCAATTTTTTCAGTTGTCAAATTGTAGTACAAATTATTACTAAACGAGCCAGAAAAATAAAAATTCTCTAATAAATTAAGCTGAAATCCAAACCCTATGTTAAATCCAGTTTGTAGAACTTTATTTTCATAATCCGCATTAAATGAAATCGTATCATTACTAAAGTATTTGAAATCCTTTACTGTTGTTCGATCTGTTTTTCTATGAAAATTAAAGCCCGTACTAAAAAATAATTCACAGTTATCAAATGGTAAATTCGGATAAATCCTATACTGTCCATTTATTCCTTTGGCAACAAGTGCTATATCATTCAGATTAAAGAAACTTGTTCCTAACGAAACATAATGGCGTTGGTTTGTATAACAAACAGATATTAGGGAGGAAACTTCATATTGTTTGAATTGCGTTGCCAAATTAACGCCAATTTGCTTGTTTAATTCTTGAGAAAAAACAGGGCTACAAGCAAGCGATAAAATTAAAAAAAACAAAACCTTAATTAAAAGTAAAAACTCTTCTAACTTATTGTTTATTTTGTTTTTTAAATTTAAACTATAATTCATCTGATGGTTCATTTTTAGATATATTCAAATTACAAGTAACTCCAAACATCATCATGGTAGAACGTGCATAAAAATAAGTGCTATTTGTTGAAGTGGTAGCTTGTGTGTTTTCGAAAAATCGGGAAATATCTTCATTATTTACATACATGTAATTACTTATCGAGGTATGAAAATTAAGTTGGTCTGAAAGATTAACTTGAAATCCAAATCCAAAATTCCCACCAATAATTCTTTCATCTTTCACAATGTTTATTTTACCTTCTAATTCATCCATTTTCGTATATTTTGATGGTAGGAATTTATAGTCCAATCCCAAACAAAAAAACAAATTAAAAGTCCTCAAAGGTATATTTGGATAATAGCGATAATGAATGTCAAATTCATTTAATTTAAATTCTTTGCTAACAGGATTGTAAAAATTTGATCCCAAAGAAATATAACGCTTTTGATTGGTATAACTCACAGCGAAACCAGTAACAATATTCGCAAATCCATATTCAATTTTCGAAAGAGTTGGACTAGAGTTTGAAAACCCAGAAATATCGTAGTACTCACCAGTTAGGTTTAAACCAATTTGATGTTCGACTTCTTGCGCCGACGAGGTTAATGTAAAAAATAAAATTATTGCGATTAGGATATGTTTAGTCATATTTGAATACTATTATTAAAAAATTTCTCTAAGTAGTTTTTCCTTCTAAAATATAAATCACTCAACCACCAATTTCGTCGAATAAACCGCACCTTTCTCGTGTGCAACTTCCACAAAATAAATTCCTTTTTTGAATTTACTGGCGTCGATAATCGCTTGTCCGTTTTCTAATTTTCCTTTCAAAACAATTTTCCCTTCGGCGCTCACTACGCTGAAATCTTTTTGGTGACAATTTAAA
>JBFYPS010000164.1:0-15200 GCA_041303135.1 Crocinitomicaceae bacterium
GTCAACGATGCAGGAACTTCATTCAGAGCTACAACCGATTTAAATGGTTTTTTCTCTATTCCTAAGTTGAATCTTGGAAAGTATAATTTAATCATAGAAAATGATGGTTATAAAAAAATAGAGAAAAAAGTAGAAGTTGTCAAAGCAGGTGGAATCATTGATTTAGAATTTGAAGTCGAAGAAGCTGCGGAAGAATTAGGCGAAGTTGAAATTAATGCTTCTCAAAAACAAAAAACAACCCAAGTTGGAAACTCTGAAATTCGATTAAATAAAAAAGAAGTTGAGAGAATCCCAAGTCAAGGAGGTGAAAGTGACGTTGTGGCTGCTTTGAGTGTTACGCCAGGTGTAACTACAACTGGTGACCAAGGTGGACAATTATACGTAAGAGGTGGAACTCCAATCCAAAATAAAATTTTGTTGGACGGAATGACCATTTACACGCCTTTTCACTCAATTGGATTTTTCTCCATTTTTGAAACAGAATTAATTAAAAACGTAGATATTTATACTGGTGGTTTTGATTCCAAATATGGAGGAAGAATTTCTTCGGTTATGGACATCACCTACAGAGATGGAGATAGAAAAAGTTTCGGAGGAAAAGTTTCTGTAAGTCCTTTTTTAGCTAAATTGGTTTTAGAAGGTCCTTTTAAAAGATCATCTGATGGTAAACCAAGTAAAGCCTCTTATGTTTTTTCTGCTAAACACTCATTACTAGATTATACTTCTCAAAATTTGTATCCACGTGTGAATGATGGTAATGGATTGCCATTTGCCTTTACAGATTTATATGGAAAAATTACTTTAAACGCACAAGGTGGTTCTAAATTTAGTTTTTTCGGATTTAGTAACAACGACAAAGTAAAGTACACCAATGTGGCTGATTTAGCTTGGTCTCAAGCAGGTGGAGGAATGAATTTCGTTTTGGTGCCAATTGGATCTCCAGTTTTTATTCGAGGACATTTGAATGCTTCGAATTACTCTTTAAGTTTCCTAGAAAAAGGCTTGCCTGAAAGAACAAGTTCAATTGGTGGTGCTGATTTAGGTTTCGACTTTACTTTCTATCAAAAAAATGAAGGTCAAATTGACGTGGGAGTAAATATCAATGGTTTCCAAACTAAATATTTGACTTATAACGAAGCAGCTAGAAAAATTGAAGATCAAAATTTCACTTTCGAAGTTGGAAGTTACATAAATTACCGTGTAATTAAAGGTCGTTGGGTGATTCAACCTGGATTCAGAGCGCAAGCGTATGCATCTAGAGGCGTTATTTCTCCTGAGCCAAGACTTGGTTTGAAATACAATATGACTGAAAAAATGAGATTGAAAATTTCTGGTGGTCGTTTCTCTCAAAACTTTACGTCAACTTCTTCTGATAAAGATGTGGTTAATCTATTTAACGGGTTACTTTCTTCTCCAACTAATCTTCAATCAACATTCGTAACTGAAAGTGGAAAAGAAAAAACAGTCAAAAATGGTTTACAATATGCTTGGCATGCGATTGTTGGTTATGAATTGGATTTGAATAAAAATTTGAGTATCAACATTGAAGCGTATTACAAATATTTCAGTCAATTGAGTAACATCAATCAAAACAAATTATATGATGATGTCGCTGAATTCTCAGATGTGGATGATGTTTTCAAAAAAGACTTTATCATTGAATCTGGAAAATCATATGGTGCTGATTTATTGGTGAAATATTCAAAAGACAGACTTTTCATTTGGACAGTGTATTCTTATGGAAAATCAACACGTTGGGATGGTTTTCAAACTTATGCACCAGTATTTGACAGAAGACACAACGTAAACGTGGTTTCAAGTTATACTTTCGGTAAGAAAAAATCTTTGGAAGTAAATATTCGTTGGAATTTTGGTTCTGGATTGCCATTCACGCCAACTTCAGGTTATTATCAAAACGAAACTTTCCAAAATGGAGTGACAACTGATATCAACACTTCAAATGCAAATAGTGTAACAGTATTGTTAGGTGATTTCAATTCAAAAAGATTGCCAACTTACCACCGTTTAGATATTACAGTGAAAAAGAATTTTACATTCAAAAATAAAACGGTGATGGAAATTGTAGCAAGTGTTACAAACCTATATGACAGAAAGAATTTGTTTTATGTGAATCGTGTCACAAATCAAAAAATCTATCAATTCCCTGCTTTACCAAGTTTGGGCTTGAGTTATAAATTTTAATCAAATAAAATTGAAATTAAAGTCTTCCAATTGGGAGACTTTTTTTTTGAAAAAAAATGCACGGTATTTGGAAAAGCGAGAATATGAAAAAGTATTTATTCATTTTTGTAATCGGATTTTTAGCTTCCTGTAAGCAACAAGTTGATCCTTTTACAGCAGCTTCAACTGCTGAGAATGACACATTGAGAGCGCAATTGAAAGGGCTTTCAAAAGAATTAAAAGAGATTAAAACACTTTTAGAAAAAGAGAAGAAACAAACAGTTCCAGCGCCAGAGATACTGCAGGACAAGAAAACAGATATTTCCTTGAAAGAAGTTGAAATAGAAAAGAAAACGCCAAAGGAAAAGCAAAAAGAGGAACCAACAAAAGTTCAGCCTAAAGTTTTGGTAGATGAGCGAAGAAACGAAAAAACGTATTATTACAACAAATCAAAATTGGTTTCGCTTCATATTTCTGCATGGAAAGATGACCGACAAGAATTTAAATTGTACGATTTAAAAGGTGATTTGACATATGAGTTTGAATCCATTTTCAAAAGCTATTCTGTATCAGTTGAAATCAAATCATTCCATCCAAATGGGGCAGTGCATCAAGTTTCTGTGCATACCAATCCGGGAGCGAGTATGTATATGTATCAATCGGAATATACTTTCTCTGACAAAAACGAACCTTTGACCAAGGAAGATTTTACAACTCCTGCAAGATTGGAAGATTTCATGGATAATATTTCAACATGGAACAAAGAGAAAAAACAATGGGAAAAGAAATAGCTTAGACTTATTTCATCCAAAAATCAAATGCTTTTTTCTGATGACTTGTTGGGTTTTCAACTTTCGAAACACTATAATCTAAATAGAAATTGCGATTCACTTCAGGCAATGAAAGTTCAATCAGTTGTCCCTTTCGACTCACTGTGATGATTTTTCCATCCATATCAAAATAATTCAACCATTTGTCTAATTCTCCGCCGCAATTGTAACCGTTTACCGCCACAATTTCATCTTCCAACATCATTCCTCCCAATTCAGTGGGACTTCCAGGATAAATTGCTTTCACAATGAAATTCAATCCTTGAGGAATCGATTTGAAACCTAATTTACCAAAACTGTATTTTGGAGAAGGTTTGTGGCTCATTTGTAGACCTAAATAGTCAAATGTTTCGGTCAACATGGATTCAAAAGGTGCTGTTCCGTAAATAAAATTGGTGTAAATTTCATCTATTTTGGCACCCGCAAATCTTTCGATAGTTTCCTTGTAGTCGCTTTCAGAAACTCCTTTACCTTGTAAATAGAAGTCAAAATACAAAGAGCGCATAACGTCATCTAGTTTGTATTTTTCTTTGGAATTTTTGGCAATAAATGCATCTGTGGCCAACGCAATCAAACAACCTTCAGTATATATTGAAACCTTGCGATTAGGTGCTCCGGGAACGTAACCGTCTAACCAAGTATCAAATGATGATTGCGCCACAGAATATTGAAATCTTCCAAAATTATCAAAGTGTTTTTGTAATTGGTTGTTTAATTCCAAGGCATATTGCTCAAAGGAGAAAACGCCACTTTTGAACAAAAATAAATCGCCCATGTAAGTGGTGACACCTTCACATAAATATCCTAATTGAGAATAATTTTCTTTCGAAAAATCGTAAGGAAACATTTCAATCGGACGAATCGCTTTGACATTCCAAGTGTGATACAATTCATGCGAACTTACGCCTAATAATTCTTTGTAAATCGCATCAAAAACATCGTAACTTGGCCCAAGCAAAATCACAGTAGAACGTTCATGTTCAACACCGTGATAAGCCTTGTAAGGTACAATTTGAAATAAGAAATGGTATTCTTCCACCGGAAATTCGGCGAATTTTTCGATTTGTTTGTTTGTAAAAGAGATAAAATTTTTGGTGATTCTTTCCCAGTCAACTTTTATTTCACCTTGAAACCAAATGTTAAATTTGACATCGTTGACATAATATTCGCCGTGTTGTAAATTTGCTGAAGCAATCCAAGGAGAATCAGCCAGTTGGTCGTAATTTGCTGCAAAAAGTTTGTGTCCTTCTTGTTTCAAAGAAGTTGCAATGCTGTATTGCGCAGGAATTTTTAATTCAATTTCACAGGGTTGTGATTCCTTTCCGTGTACCCAAAGGCAGCAATTTACAGGATTTACATACAGTTGATCTTTGTATAAATAAGTTGAACCAGCATTTAATTCTGGTGCATAAAATTGATATTGTACCGTGATTCTTTTGGCATTTTCGGTTTCAATTTTCCAAGAGTCTTTGTTGATTTTGCTTGCGACAAGCACTTTTCCGTTTTCATTGAAAACTTTCAAGCCTTTGACGTTTTTTGCAAAATTCCCCAATTCATACCTTCCAGGTCTCCAACTTGCCAGCTGAATGATTTCAGTGGTTTGATTTGTATCAAATTGTGTGGTAATGGCAATGTATTGTTGCGTTGGATTTTGAACTGAAAATGTGTATTGAATCATGTGATTTGATTTAAAAAAAGAAACCGAAAAACAAGAGCTGAATTTTCGGTTTCAAAATATACGAATATCGATTTCTAATGGTGGTGACCGCCTGGACCATGAACATGTCCGTGTGCTAATTCATCTGCTGTAGCTTGACGAATATCTAAAATTTCACCAATAAAATGCAAATCTGTTCCAGCCAAAGGGTGATTGAAATCCATTTTAACCATTTCTGGTGTAATTTCTTTCACTTGTCCGCGCATGTGATTGCCTTCATTGTCAGACATTGGCACCAAAGCACCCACTCTGATTTCGTTTTCATTGATTTTACCAGTTTCGTCTTGGAAAACAGAAATTGGAATAGCAACGATATTGTCTTCACTGTGATTGCCGTAAGCATTTTCAGAAACGATTGAAAATTCAAAAGAATCTCCTGCTTTTTTACCAAAAAGGTTTTCTTCAAATTCCGGAATCAAGGATCCAACTCCGTAGAGAAAAACCATTGGGTTGTCGGAGCTTGTTTCTTCAATTTTCTCCCCAGTTTTGTGGTTAGAAAGTTTGTAATTCAAAGAAACTACGCTGTTTACTTCTATTGTCATTTTCAATAATTTAAAATAATGGAACAAAGTTACTTTAATATTCTTAAATCTGTGGCGATTATCGATTTCAAAATATCAACGAATGAGTGCTGTTTATCAACTAAAATAAGCTAGAGACCTTGTCTTTCGGGTCAATTTTGTGAATATATCCTAAAATTCATCTTCAAAAAGTAACAAATCCAAAAAAGTTCATTCATAGTCAGTGAATAGTACACTTTAATTATTGAATATTCATTTTAACATACATTGTACATCGATTTTCAAACTATTGGTTAAATTTATACGTATAGAAAAAAGAACAATTGTGTTTTCACTCTTTAAAATTAGAAATTATGAGACAATTGAAAATTACCAAGCAAGTAACCAACCGTGAAACTGCGTCGTTGGATAAATATCTTCAGGAAATTGGAAAGGAGGATTTAATTTCTGCTGAAGAAGAAGTTATTTTAGCGCAAAAAATCCGAAATGGAGATAGAAAAGCATTGGAAAGATTAACCAAAGCAAATTTACGTTTTGTGGTTTCTGTTTCAAAACAATACCAAAATCAAGGACTGACATTGCCTGATTTAATCAACGAAGGAAACTTGGGATTGATTAAAGCTGCTGAAAGATTTGACGAAACACGTGGATTTAAATTCATTTCCTACGCTGTTTGGTGGATTCGTCAATCGATTTTGCAAGCCTTGGCTGAACAAGCGAGAATCGTGCGTCTTCCTTTGAACAAAATTGGAACAATTAATAAAATCAATAAAGCATATTCTGAACTAGAACAAAAGTTTGAACGTCCGCCATCAGCTGAAGAGTTGGGTGAATTTTTAGAAGTTTCTGCCGACGAAGTACGTCAATCCTTATCCAATTCTGGTCGACATCTTTCGATGGATGCGCCGCTTTCTGAAAACGATGAGTCTTCTTCAAGCATGTATGATGTGCTGCCAAATACTTACATGAATAGCCCTGAAAAAGAATTGGTTACTGATTCTTTGCGAAAAGACATCGAACGCTCACTTTCGACACTCACCATCCGCGAAGGCGAAGTGGTTCGTTTGTATTACGGTTTAAATGGTCGTTATCCTTTAACGCTAGAAGAAATTGGAGAACAATTTGATCTAACAAGAGAAAGAGTGCGCCAAATCAAGGAAAAAGCGATTCGTAGATTGAAACATACTTCGAGAAGCCGAATGTTGAAGTCGTACTTGGGGTAGGAGGAGATTTTAAGATATTAGGATATTATGATGTTAAGACTGTAGACATTAGACTTAAGACATTAGACATTTGTCGGTAGACTTTTTTGATTTTTCTTTTAATTTTTTGAATCTGTGTAATCAGTGTCATCCGTGGCAAAAAGACATTTTTATTCCCGAGAATCAACTTGTCTAAAAATCCAATTATCGAATAATCTAAAAAAACTAACTAGGATCCACATCAATCACAATCCTAACAGATTTCTGCGCGGGGACGGCGTAAAAGGCGTCGATGATTTCTTCGATTTTGGCTTTTACTTTGTTTTGTGAAGCGTCGCGTTCGATTTTGAGGACGATTTGCTTCAAGAATAAATTGTTGATTCGATTGATTGACGGATATTCAGGACCCAAAACCCTTTCTTTGAAAACGTCATACAATGCAATTCCCAGCGCTTTAGAAGCTGAATCAAGCACATCTTTGTCGCGGTGCTTTAAAGTGATTTGAATCAATTTATAAAATGGTGGATAAAAGAAATTTCGCCTTTCAACGATTTCATTCGTGTAGAACGATAAATAATCGTGTTGCATCACTTTTTGAATGATCCAATGTTCTGGCTGACCAGTTTGGATAATCACGGTACCACGTTTTGATTTTCGTCCTGCACGTCCTGCTACTTGTGACATCAATTGATAGCTGCGTTCAAAAGCCCGGAAATCTGGTCGATTGAGTAACATGTCTGCATCCAAAATTCCGACTAAACTCACGTGGTCAAAATCCAAGCCTTTGGTAACCATTTGTGTACCAATCAAAATGTCGATTTTGCGATTTTCGAATTCAGAAATGATGACTTGATAAGCGTTTTTGCTTCGAGTCGTGTCTAAATCCAAACGCGCCACATTTTTACCTGGAAACATGATGGCCAATTCATCTTCAATTTTTTCTGTTCCAAAACCCAACATTTTTAAACGATTACTGCCGCAGTTTCCGCACGTTCCAATGGGAGCGCTTGCATAGCCACAGTAGTGACATTTGAGCGTGTTCGTATGCTTGTGATAAGTCAGAGAAACATCGCAATTTTTACATTTTGGTGACCAATTACACAATTCGCAAGTCCAAATAGGAGTGTAGCCGCGCCTGTTTTGAAACAAAATGATTTGTTCACCTTTTTCCAAAACCTTTTCAATGTTTCGCATCAAAAACGAAGAAATGTGGGAATGCATCGTTTTATCTTTTCTTTCTTTTTTGATATCAGCGCAGAAAATTTCAGGCAATGCCAAACCTCCATGTCTTTCCATTAACGTGACTAGGCCAAATTTTCCTTCTTTGGCGTTGAAATACGTTTCTATGGAGGGAGTTGCAGAACCCAAAAGTACTTTCGCACCAAAAGATTTCGCCAACACGATTGAAGCATCGCGCGCATTGTAGCGAGGTGAAGGATCATATTGTTTGAATGACGATTCATGCTCTTCATCCACAATGACCAAACCTAAATTCCTGAAAGGCAAAAAGATTGATGACCTAGCGCCTAACACAATTCGGTATCTTTCAGGATGATCGTGTAACACATGATTCCAAATTTCAACGCGTTCATTTTGATTGAACTTTGAATGATAAACACCAATTTTGTCTCCAAAATAAGCTGATAATCGAGTGATAAGTTGAGTTGTTAGTGCGATTTCTGGCAAGAGAAACAAAACTTGTTTACCGAGTTTTAATTGTTCCTCAATCAGTTCGACATAAATTTCTGTTTTACCAGATCCTGTAACGCCGTGCAACAAACAAACATCTTTTTCAAGCAGATTTGCTTTTACTTCATTGAGTGCAGTTTGCTGAACATCTGACAACGCTTTTTTAGATTTCAGTTCATTGTCATTCTGACCAATTCGGTCAATTTGCAGACGTTCAGACTTGATAATACCATTTTTCTCCAAAGTTTGAAGCGCAGAAACTGAAACATTTTTTTCTTCCAAGTCTTTTTTAGAGACTGGAGCATCGTACGAATTTCTAAAATCACCCACACTCAACATGGACATCAAAGCATGCAATTGTTTTTCTTTGCTTTTTTGATTTTCCATGCTTTGAAACAATTCGTTCAAAGTTTCTTCTGACTGAAATTCAGTAGTAAAGAAATAGAAGAGTGCAGTTTTGGGAACGTATTTGTAGTTCAATTCTTCCAAAGAAATCACTACGCGCCAATCAATCAATTGTTTGATAATCGGTTGAATGGTTTTGATGCCAACAATTTCTGAAATTTCCTTCAAGTCAAGAACTTCTTGTACTTCGAGCGCTTCTACGATTTGAAATTGTCTGTCGCTCAATTTATCCGTTTTACCATCAAAATCTGGATGCAAGGCAATTTTGGTTTCTGAAGCCAGTTTGAAGTTGGCAGGAAGTGCAGCGTTCATTACGTCACCAATAGGCGAGAGGTAGTAGTTAGCAATCCATTTCCAAAATTGGTATTGATTACCTGTTATGATTGGATTTTCATCCAATAAATATTCAATGAATTTTGCCTGATATTTTGTAGGAATTTCTTCATGTATTTTTGAAACGATTCCAGTATATAATTTTCCCTTTCCAAAAGGAATAACCACGCGCATTCCAGCTTGAATCAAGTCATTCATTTCAAAAGGAACACGGTAAGTAAATTCATTTTTTACCGCAATGGGAATTATTATATCCGCAAAAAGCGTTTTTCTTTCAGACATGGGATAAAGGTAATTAGACTGAAATGATGTTCAAAGTTTTTTGAAATAAAAAATCCACCGAAAATCAATTCCGGTGGATTTTTCAAGGATTCAATATTAAATCGAAATCTTTTGAATATTAATTACAGAAATATTGTTCTGGTGTACCAACGTTGTATTGTGGATTATCTGTGCAGAAAAGCAAAGATCCAGTCAATGTTCCAATTCCTAATTCTTTCATAGAATTTTTATCTATTGCTGTTTTATAAGTTGAAACTCCAAACAAAATCCAGTCTTCTTTTGAAATCGAAGTCGTGCTTCTAGCAGAGAAAATCCCAACAACTTTTCTATCGTTTGATGCTGATAAATTTGTAAATGTTGGTTTTGTTTGGGCCAAAGATGAAGAAGGCGCAACCAATTTCATGTATTTTTCCAAATCTTCAGAACCACCAGTTAAAACAACTTTAATTGATTTCAACATACGTTTGGTAATGTTTGGATCGTTTGTCACTCCATCTCTGATGATTGTATAAAAAGTTTTCCCATTGGCTAGAACAGAATTGGTAGTCGAAGGCATACTTGCAGAGTTTAAATCACCGACATTCCAATCAATTGTTTTGGTGGTGAAATTACTTCCAATAAATTCTTTGATTGTCACTTCCATTTTGACATTTGCAATAAATGCGTCACCTTTTGTGAATGCAATGGTTGAACTAGCATAACCTTTCGAAGCAACATCACTTGTAGCAAAAGTGAAATAACTTTGAGGTTGTGTAATTGCCATTCCAGAGATTAATTTAGTAATTCCAGAAACTGAAAATTCACCTTCATTTACATCAATGTCTAATTTATATTGTGTATTTGAATTTGCAATTAAAGGTTGCGCCGAAGTAGTTTTGAAATAATACAATTTTTGTTCTGGAGCATAAAAAACACCTGGTTCTTTGTTCTCAATCAACGTATCTTTCAAAATCCAAGTTCGTACTACATTGCCATTAACCACTTCTTTGATGGTTGCATCAATACTTTTGAAATAATTGGAATCAGGAATTTGCGCGGTAATTAATGAATTGTCATTACTGATAAATGCTCTGTTTATTTTGATGAAATGTACTGAATCAGCTTGATTTAACAAACCATAAACAACAGCAGTTTCTTGAGCATCTCCTGTCAAATCAATGTCTTCCTTGCATGAAGAAATAAGCAAAGTAATTGAAAGTGCAATGAAAGAGAAGAGAATTCCTTGTTTTAATTTCATAGTTAACATATAATAGAGTTCAAAGATACAAAATACTTTTACATAGAATTTGCACTTCAATCAAGATTTCACACCTTTGAATCAACGATTAGTTTTTCACGCGATTAAATCGCATTGTTTTGAGCATCCATTTTGGCAAATGCTTTCTTGGATCTCGGTTTTTCAATTTAATGTACCAGCCTAATTTTTTTAGAATAGGCACTTTGTGCGTTTCTACAAATTCAATCCATGTTCCATCTGGATCTTCAATGTAACTGAATCTTCCTCCAGCTTCACCCATGTCAAAAGTTTGTCCAGAATCGACTGTAAATGGAAAACCTGCTTTTTCGCAATTAGCTTTCAATTCATCCATTCCTTGAATATCGAAACAAAGGTGAATAAATCCCCAATCGCCCCAAAATCTATTTTCGAACATGTTTCTGCAATCTGTTCTTTCTACTGCTTGAATTAATTCGATTTCTGTTGGTCCTAACAATTCTGCAAATGGTCCTTTTCTCGGTTGTGGATGACGCAGCAACACGCGACGCACTTTTTTCTCGCCTGATGGTAAGTTTTTAAACGCTTCAACTGATTCTGTAACATCATACACGATCTCAGAATATTGCAAAACATCTTGGTATAATTTCAATGAATTTTCGATGTTACTAACGCAAACCATTGCACCAGCAACACCACCTGTTTTTCCAGCGAAATTGGTTTCCATAAACCAACCCGAACCCTCCACAATGTCAAAAATATTTCCGTTTGGATCTTCGACCAAGAAATGAGATTTTCCTTCAGGAGTAGGCAAAAGTTCACTCATCAATTTTGCACCTTCTTTCTTAAAATAAGCATAAGTTGCTTGAATATCTTTGGATTTTATTCTACATGCATATAATCCGTAATCTCCAAATTGGATGTCGAATTTTGCTTTTTCAGTATTTCTTGATTTGTATTGCCAGATTTCAAATCCGCCTCCGCCTTCCATACTCAAAGCCAAAGTTGCAGTTCTGTTTTGTACAACACCTCCTGTGTAAATCGTCATCAATGGCGCTTCTGCAGCATCTTCAAAGACTTTGATATCAACACCAAAAAATTTTCTATACCATTTCCAAATTTCTTGTACGTTGGGAACACCAATTCCCATTTGTTGAATTCCACAGATTTCCATGATGCGTATTTTTTTTTGACAAAAATAATCATATTATGGAAAGTTGAAAAGCGCATCGTATTTGTGGACTTGAATAATAGGGAAACTAACGTGAAAAGTTACTTAATGCCTCTTCTGTGGATGAGACAAAAATGATTTGACCGCTTCTATTGCTTTCGAAAATGAAATCTTTCAAACTTTTAGAGGCAAATGATGAAAAATCTCCCACAATCGCCAGTTTGATTCGATAATTGGAATATTTCTGCAAAATTTCGCCAGCAATCCCATTTTTTAGATCAAAAAAATCATCTGTAATTTGATGTTTTTGAATGATGATTTGGTCATATTGCTGGTAATACAAATTTCCTAATAAATCTAAACTATCTTCAATGTTTTGTATGATGGTGTCGTTGGTTACAATTTCAGCAACTTGACTATTTTTAAGTTGATGTGCAATGATTTTCATGGAAATTGTTTATCGAATGGCCCTTTCGTTGAACAACACGTAACCATAACTAAATTGGAAATAAAATGGCGTTTTTTGTTTGGGGAAATAATTGGTTGTAAAACGAATCGGTCCAAACGGACTGTGATAAATAATGGAGGCAGCCGCTAAATAGGTTTCACCTTTGAAAGGTTTTGAATAAGAAACAGTTCCATCATCATTCAATCTGATTTGTTTAAACGGCTGATATATATATCCGTCAAAACGAATGTCAATACTTCTTTTTATGCTAAAAATCACATTAGTACCTAATCCTGCATGCTGCGGCGCTCGATATTCTTCTAAGAAAAATGTTCCTGCATCAGGTGTTGGTGAAAAGGAAGTGGTACTTAGAATAGAAGCTTTGTAATTGCTGAAAAGTGATTGACTATTCATGATTGCCTTTCCATGAATTCCCAAATGAAAAATTCGATTGTTGATAACAAAAGTTTGTAATTCAGCATCTAAATTAATCCAATCATGGTTTTTATTGATGTCATATTTCGTAAGCGAAGTTGAACCCGAAATACTACGTTCTTTCCCTTGAACATACCGTGCTCTAAATGAAAAATAATGTCCTCCCGAAGCGAATTGTTTTCTGTTCAATGAATTGTTTTCAATTTGCCAACTCGCCATTTCACCAAAAAATTGCGTGTAATCAGCAGTATCTATACTTTTGAAATTTTGGGTTTGATAATAATCGTCTTTTAACTCAAATTTACGAACATCAAAAATACTTTTGGTATTGTTTGCCAAAGGATGTTTGATTTTGATTCCATAATAAACTTCATTTTGAACCAGAAATGAGGGTTTTATATCCTCAAAAAACGTCGAAGAACTTCTGTAATAATCCCAACGATTTAAAACAAAATACGGAGAAATTGAAACGGGATAATACATTGGTAATTGTAAATCAATGCTTGTTTTGAGTGAGGCATAAAATTTACCAAAATAAGATTCACCTTTTACTTTCAATGCCACCTTGCTTAAACTGTAATATGTCAAACCAATGTAACCTGTGTTGACAGATCGAGAAGAAAAATGTCCACCCACTTCCAATTTAAAATCTTTCGTTTTGCGAACCAATAAATCCAAATGAAAAGTTGAATCAGGTTTTAATGTGACTGTGGGCAACAAATAGTCAATTTGGGGAATGGCTGCCGTTCTAAAATATCGTTTATTGAGTATTTCTGGAGTTATAATCTGATTTTTAGAATTTTTTAGAATTGATTTTCGAACAAAACTCACATCCATTTTTTTCAGACTATATGTATTCACTGAGCTGATATATAATTCAAGAAATTTCTTTTTAAAGGCAGCACGTTTGGTTGTTAATTCTTCAATGGAAACCCTTCTGCTCACATGTAATTCTATTGAATCAAGGTATTTTATGGTTGAGAGATAACCGTCTTGAATAGCATCTTGAACATCTTCAAATTCAAAAGTTCCAACATCAGTGGTTGGTTGAATAATAATTCCTTCATCACAGGGTAAATCGAAGTTGGTGTTGGAAACAAGCATATTTCTCAGTTGACTCAACAAATCATCTTCCGAAGGCGGTTTGGCATTTCCAGCAACGTTGCTTCCAATCATGTAATCAGGCGCAAAATCGCTGTACATAACATCGCTAGGAAAGTTATTGTATAAACCTCCGTCAAATAACAATTGACCATCCACACGAATTGGATTGACGAAAAATGGATAAGTCATGGATGCCCTCACAGCTTGATTTAATTTTCCGTGTGAGAAAACAACACTTTTCTTGTTGTAAATATCAGCTGCAACACATCTGAATGGAACGAAAAGACTGTCAAAATTTTCTCCACAAGATGCTCCAATTTTACCTAAGACGGTCATCATTTCGAAATCTAGCAATGTAGGACGAATGTAATTGGTTGGCAATGATTTTTTTAAAATACTGTCTTTTGAAAAAGCCAAATCGATCAAACTTGCATCTTCATCGTCTTTTTGAAAAAGAAATTCTTGGTTTCGCTCTAATTTTCCGCTCGACATCAATTGAAATCTTTCACTCAAAACATATGCTTCCATTTCTGCGGGAGTAAATCCGATTGAATACATTGAACCAACCAACGCTCCTGCAGATGTTCCAGTAATATAGTCAATTGGAATACCTCTTTCTTCAAGTGCTTTAATAACACCAATGTGCGCAAAACCAGTTGCTCCGCCACCACTTAGCACTAAACCAACTTTTTGGCAAAAGATTGTCGAAGCCGTAAAAACGGTAAACAGCAAAAAGACGATGATTTTTAGGCGGCCGTTTGTTCTCAATTTGTGTACTTTTGTACAAAAATAAAGGATTTTTTCACAATAAAAGCAATGTTACTAGCTATTTTTGAACATCTTGGAATATTTGTTTTTGCGATTAGTGGATTATTGACCGCATCGGAAAAAAGATTGGACTATTTTGGTGGAGTAGTGATTGCTTTTTTTACGGCTTTGGGAGGAGGAACAATCCGCGATTTATTGCTCAATACTGAAGTGCGATGGATGGAATCTTCTGTGTTGATTTTTACAGCCTTATCTGGCGCTTTAGTTGGTATAATTTTCAAACAATATTTGATAAAATTGCGTCGAACTTTTTTCTTTTTTGATACCATCGGATTGGGACTTTTCACCATTTTGGGAATACAAAAAGGCATTGAATTTGAACAAATTCCAGTAACTTGTCTCTTTCTTGGCTTAATTTCAGCTACTTTTGGGGGCGTTATCAGAGATGTTTTGTGCAATGAAATCCCATTGATTTTCAGAAAAGAAATTTATGCAACCGCTGGAATAGTCGGTGGTTTGTGTTATTTGGGATTTAAAATGATAGGTTGGCACAACAGTGCTTCGATGATTGTTTGTGTGTTTATCATCATTTTGATCAGGATATTAAGCGTCATTTATGGATGGAAAATGCCGATTTTGAAAAAAGAAGACAATTAACGAAATTAGAATTTAAGAAATACAATAATAAAATGGAAAAATTAACGATCACCATTAAGACAATTTTTGGCGTTGAAGAAGTGTTGAAAGAAGAATTGAATGAATTGGGTTACAACGACGTAACGGTACTTAATCGCGCAGTTCAAATTCAAGGCGATTGGAAAGATGTGTATTATTTGAATCTGCATCTTCGCTGTGCGATGTCTGTTTTGGTGGAAGTGAAAAGATTCAAAATTCGTGACGA
>JBFYPS010000165.1:0-6995 GCA_041303135.1 Crocinitomicaceae bacterium
GAGCAATTTTATTGATGATTGTTTGTTTCTTCGCCCTCATTTTTTTCAAAAATTTGAAAGCGCAATTGGCAATTGCACGATTTGCAGCCATGTTCTATTTCGTGGTTTTAGTTTTTGTTGGTTTCGGTGCTTTTTTAGGGAAATATTTTACCAATCAAGATAACGTGACGCTTTCATTAGGTTTTGGATTTTACTTGCTTGTTTTAGGTTTTCCTTTGATGTTGCTCGCTGTGAGGTCCATCAATAAAGACAAAAAACTCATTGATTCAGTGAATCGTTTGAGATAGTTTGTAGGATTTTTACGGTCTATTTTACAAAAAATCCACTTTCAAATTTTCTTTTTGATATTCATTTATTTGCTACTTAAACGAGCAAACCTTCTTCCTATTTAAAACTTTCCCGTACCTTTGCACGCTTGAATTGCAAAAATTAGCATTCAATCCATTACTCAAGAAAAAAATCATTCATGAATTATCTTTCCGTTGAAAATCTGACAAAATCTTTTGGTGACAGAGTGCTTTTTGCCGACCTTAATTTTGGTATCGACCTTGGTCAAAAAGTGGCGATTGTTGCTAAAAACGGAAGTGGAAAAACAACTTTGTTGCGCTGTTTGATGGATCTAGAGCAATATGATTCTGGTCGAATTGTGTATCGAAACGACATTCGCGTTGCTTTCATGGAGCAAACAGAAAATTTGGATGACAATCAAACGATTTTAGAGGCGGTTTTTTCTCATGATTTGCCTGAGATTTTAGCGGTCAAAAAATACAACATCGCGATGAAAAACGGCGATGAAGAAGCCATTAATGCTTGCTTTGAAGAAATGACTGATTTGAATGCTTGGGACATCGAATTGCGTGTTGAACAAATTCTTTCAGTGTTGAAATTAGACAATACAGATTTGTTAATCGGTAGTTTGTCTGGTGGACAGAAAAAACGCGTCAATTTGGCTAAAGTATTGGTTTCTGATGCTGATTTTTTATTGCTTGATGAGCCAACAAATCACTTGGATTTAGACATGATTGAATGGTTGGAAGAATACCTTTCGAAGTCAAAATCAACCATTTTGATGGTGACGCACGACCGTTATTTCTTGGAAGTCGTTTGCGATACAATCTTAGAATTAGACGATAAAACAATCTACAAATACAAAGGAAATTTCTCCTATTATTTGGAGAAAAAAGCAGAGCGACAAGACCAATTGCAATCCACAATTGACAAAGCGCGAAACACCTTTAAGAAAGAATTGGATTGGATTCGTCGTCAGCCGAAAGCGCGTGGAACCAAACAAAAAGCGCGTGTTGATTCTTTTGAAGACATCAAAAAAACAGCCAGTCAACGCATAGATGATTCTGAAATGGACATTCCTGTGAAAATGGAACGTTTGGGAACGAAAATTCTGGAATTGCATAAAATCTCCAAATCTTACGGAGAGAAAAAAATCATTGACAATTTTTCTTATGATTTTCAACGCAAAGAACGTTTGGGAATCGTTGGAAATAACGGAACTGGAAAATCTACTTTCTTGAACATGATTCAAGACCGTGAACCTTTAGACGCTGGAAAAGTGGTTGTTGGCGATACAGTTGTTTTTGGATATTATAGCCAAGAATTGATTCAAGTAGATGAAAACAAAAAAGTAATCGACATCATTCGCGATATTGCTGAATTTATTCCATTAGAAAAAGGAAAACAACTTTCTGCAGCGCAATTTTTAGAGAAATTTTTGTTCAACCGTGATATGCACTACAATTACGTGTATAAATTGAGTGGTGGAGAAAAGCGAAGATTGAAATTGATGACTGTTTTGATGTCGAACCCAAATTTCTTGATTTTAGATGAGCCAACAAATGATTTGGACATATTTGTAATGAGTGTGTTGGAAGATTATTTGCGCGGATTTGAAGGTTGTTTGATTGTGGTTTCGCACGACCGTTATTTCATGGACAAAATGGTGGACCACGTTTTTGTTTTCGAAGGTCAAGGGGCGATTAAAGATATCATTGGTAATTACACCGAATACCGCAAGCAAATTGCGCAAGATGCGAAACGCGACAAAAAACCAAACGAAGAGAAGGAGAAAATTGAAGCAGTGAAAGTAACGCAACTTGCAAACAATGCGCCTGCTGACAAGAAAAAACTTTCATTCAAGGAAAAAGAAGAATTCAAACAATTGGAAAAAGATTTAGAAAAATTAGAAGAAGAAAAGAATGTTTTAACTAATGTCCTTTCTGATTCAAGTTCTTCCAATGACGACATCATGAAAGCCGGCACCAAATTGTCTGAAATCGTTCAGAAAATTGAATTGGCAACTGAACGTTGGATGGAATTGGCTGAGTTTGCTTAATTGATTGTTATTTTTTGATATTCTTTAATCAGTTAATCTCTTGAATTAATGTTTGTTGAATGGCTTCCTGGAGTTGTGCTTCAACGTTGCATTGATTGGCGTATTTTTCCCAATTTCCAACAATTTCGATACATTCTGCAAGTATTTTTTTAGGATTTCTGATGGAGTTTTGTTCTGCAATTGCTATAAAATCGGCCAAAACAAAATCTTTTCGTTTGCCATTGATACTCAAATTGTGTTGACTAACCCAATCGCTTCCTGGACGATAAGCGTGGCAGATATCATATGCAGGCGAGAGCTTCCATTTTCCCGTTTGATCCATTACAAATGAAAAGTTCTTGGTGTGATCATCACAATTTCTAGCGATGACATTGAAAACCATTCGTCGATACATTTGTTCTGCTTCTGCATACGACAAACGCAAAGCCCTCATCGTTTGGAAAAGTTGTTCGTAGCTGTAACCATAAATGTTTTGATAGTCATAATGTTGTAGCGCGCAAAAAGTTTGTGTGTGTAACTTTTGATTGGCTTGATTTCTGTCAAATCTTTTGGTCATGAAGTGCGCGCGGTCTGATTCTTCAATCAGTTTGCATTCCATCATTTCGATTCCAAAGTCTGTCGCCATCTGGTAATACGCCATTTCAACGCGTCCATAACCGGTGGATGATCCAAATTGAGCGTCGGTTACTCCGTCAAACTTAATTAACCAATGTTCAAAACCTGCTTCAGTAAGTGCTTGTCCCGATTTTATTTCTCCTGTTTGTTCGTTGTAAGCAATGATTGCTTTAGGTCGCGCTCCACCTGCGGATGTCCCCATTTTGAGTACGTCGAGCATCGTGTCACGCATTTTATTGGTGGTATGCAATTGCACATTTTCTTTCCTTTGAAGCAACATTTTAGTGGTTTCTATCAATCCTGAAAGTTCCAATGTATATGATTTGGTGTCAGGTTGTACATTTGGCTCAAATTCTAATGCACCCATTCCTCGTTTGCCGATGAAACACAATAATTCTACTGGATTCAAAGAGTTTTCTGGTCTGCCATTTTGTGCGAGCCAAACATTGATTAATTCCTTTCCATATTTGTCAGGCAACGAATCAGCTAGTAAACCGGGAAGTCCTTTGAAAGTTTCTACATTTCGCAATTCTGGAAAAGAATAAATTCTATTTTTAGTGGGCAGTTTGATGGGCGAAACCGCATACTTTTCTAAATCAAATTTTGGGTCGTATTCAAAAGAAGCGACTTCCGTCTCAGGATTCCAAGCAATTGCGCCCACAATTTGTCCCCACAATTTTACAAAAGCAGTTGTTACCATCCTAAATCATTTTCGTCGGTTTTTTTCTTTCTTGAATAAGCGCGTTGTCGTGGCTCACTCACAATTTTGGCTAATCGAAGTGGACTAATTTCATCGTAAGATTTAAACACGTTGAAAACATACAATGCATCCAACATGCGCAAGACTTTGATTAAATTTCCAAGTGCAATATTTTCTCCACGCTCGATTAAACTGAGCGTAGAACGACTCACAGCAGCTTGTTTGGCCAATTCTCCCTGCGTGATTCCTCGGTCAATGCGACGTTGCTTGATGAAATTTCCAATTTCTTGCAAAATGACTTGATCACTACCTTCTTTATTGTATGAAATATCATTCATAACGAATATTTTTTATATATAATGCGTTAAATTTCATTCATTATTTAGAAATATAACTAATTTGATACGAATGTATGAAATTTAATTCATTAAACCAAATTTTAATTATTAATGCATTAAATTTCATTCATTAATTTTCATTTTTACTATTTTAGAATCAACAAACAAATCACATTGAAAAACGATGCACCAACAAGTATTGACAATCAAAGAAAATTTGTCCACGAAAATGCGTCGTTAGCGATTTTCCTATTACCGATTAATCCCGTATATTTGCACCCGCAATGAAATATACAAATCTCGCACATCACTTAAAACATCCTGTTTTCAAAGTCGCTTCACAAATCTGTAAAGAGAATGGAATTCAGGCTTTTGTGATTGGTGGATATGTGCGCGATTTGATTTTAGAACGACCTTCCAAAGATATTGACATTGTCGTTTTGGGCAGTGGAATGGACTTTGCCGAAAAATGTGCAGCAACATTGCGCGTCAAAAAAGTGTCGTTTTTCAAAAATTATGGCACAGCACAATTCAAATACAAAGATTTGGAAATTGAATTTGTTGGTGCTCGTAAAGAGTCGTATAGAGAAGATTCTCGTAAACCTTTGGTGGAAAGTGGAACATTAAGCGACGACCAAAATCGCCGTGATTTTACGATTAACGCCTTGGCTTTGAGTTTGCATCCCGATAATTTTGGGGAATTGATTGATCCTTTTGGTGGAGTAGAAGATTTGGAAAAACAAATTATTCGCACGCCATTGGAACCAGCGAAAACCTACTCGGATGATCCTTTGCGAATGATGCGCGCCATTCGATTTGCGACACAACTCAATTTTACGATTGAAAACAATAGTTTGCAAGCTATCAAAGACAATTCCTCGCGCTTGGAAATCATTTCAAGAGAGAGAATCAGCGACGAATTGAACAAAATCATCTTGTCAAATGAGCCTTCTCGTGGATTTAAATTGTTGTTTTCAACCCAATTATTGCATCAGTTTTTTCCTGAAATGGTCGCATTGTATGGGGTAGAGGTCATTCATGGAAAATCGCATAAGGATAATTTTTACCATACACTAGAAGTATTAGACAATATCAGTGAAAATACAGATAATTTATGGTTGCGATGGGCTGCAATTCTGCATGATATAGCGAAACCACCAACGAAAAGGTTTGATCCTGTCATTGGTTGGACTTTTCATGGTCACGAAGATTTGGGTGCACGTTTTGTTCCTAGGATTTTCAAAAATCTGAAATTGCCCTTGGATCACAAAATGAAGTATGTGCAAAAATTGGTAAGATTGCATTTGCGCCCGATTTCCTTGGTGAAAGGACATGTAACGGATTCAGCGATTAGAAGATTGTTGTTTGAAGCTGGCGATGACATTGAAGATTTAATGACACTTTGCAATGCAGATATTACTTCAAAGAATGAATTCAAAGTTCAAAAGTTCAAGAAAAACTTTGACATCGTTTCGAAAAAATTGAAAGATGTTGAAGCCAAAGATAAAATCAGAAATTTTCAACCACCTGTTTCCGGAGAGTTGATTATGAGTACTTTTGATTTGAAACCTTGTGCTGAAATTGGATTGTTAAAAACGCAAATCAAAGATGCGATTTTAGAAGGTACAATCGAAAACAATTTTGAAGCTGCTTTTGAACATTTGCTAATTTTAGCAGAAAATATTGGATTAAAACCAGTAAAAATTTAATCGTTTAAAGATTCTTTTTAATTTAGAACAAAATTCAAACCCATGGGTACATTAAAATTTCGTGTTTTATTAGATACAGAGCAAGAAAGCGAAATCTTCAGAGACATTTTAATAGACGAAAACGATAATTTCGAATCATTGTATCACGCCATTATTTCATCTTTTAGATTTCAAGGTGATCAAATGGCTTCATTTTATATTTCCAATGATAATTGGGATAAAGGTCACGAAATCAGTTTGATGGATATGAATTACGGCGATGAATCAATTGATGAAGTTGCCTCAGTAATGTCTGGCGCGAAATTGCGTGATTTCATGGAAGAACCGGATCAAAAAGTGATTTTGGTTTACGATTTTTTGAGAATGTGGATTTTCTTAATTGAATTATTAGAAAGAACAGAAGAAATTGTCGATACGCCAACCACTGTTTTGTCTATAGGAATGGCGCCACCAGAGGATTCTCGCATCGTGAATTTAGAAGAAGAAGATGAATTTGGTTTGGATGAAGAAGATGATTTTGAATCAGACGATGATTTTGAAGATGGATATTCAGACGAAGACATGGCTGGATATGACGAATATGAATACTAGTAAAGCATGAGTAATTTCAACGGAGATCCAATTGGTAAAGCCATTTTGGAATACGCAAAAACCAACAAACCAGACGATATCATTGTTTCTTCAGAAATTTGTGAAGACGATATTATTCCCTTAGAAGTGCTTTTCAGAAAGTACGATGAAATGCCAGAATTGGAAAAATTGGCACTGAGTTTGGCTAAAGGTGAGGTGTTAGACGTTGGTGCAGGGGCTGGATTTCACGCAAAGTACTTACAAGACCAAGGATTGAATGTTCAAACTATAGATATTTCTGATGGTGCCGTTCAATTCATGACTTCCAATGGTTTAAAAGCCAATAAAATTGATTTTTTCGAACTGAAAGGTGCGCAATTTGACACGATTTTGATGTTGATGAATGGAATCGGAATTGCAGGAACACTTTCCAATTTAGAAAAAACCTTGGCGCACGCCAAAACACTTTTGAAACCAGGTGGAAAATTGTATTGTGATTCTTCTGATATCAAATATTTGTATGAGGATGAAGACGGATCACTTTGGGTCGATTTAAACACTGAATATTACGGGAACTTTCGTTTTCAAATGAAATACAAAAAAGAAGTTGGTCCATGGTTTGATTGGTTGTATGTCGATTTTGACAATTTATTTCAAGCAGCAAAAAATGTTGGTTTGAAAGCTTCTAGGATTTATAATGTGGATGATAATTACTT
>JBFYPS010000166.1:0-4276 GCA_041303135.1 Crocinitomicaceae bacterium
GAAGAATTGGTTGTTATTGGATACGGTTCAACAAGAGCTAAAGATTTGACTGGTTCTGCTACTGTAATTAGTGAAAAAGACTTTGCAACTGGTTCAGTGGCTACGCCAGAACAATTAATCAGAGGAAAAGTTGCTGGAGTAAAAATCAACACAAATGGCGGAGCTCCTGGTGAAGGAAGTACAATCCGTTTAAGAGGTGGAACTTCAATCAACGCAAGTAATGACCCATTAATCGTAGTAGATGGTGTGCCATTGGACAACGGAGGAATCTCTGGAGCTGCAAATCCTCTTTCTTTGATAAATCCAAATGACATTGCTTCGTTCGTTATCTTAAAAGATGCTTCTGCAACAGCAATCTACGGTTCTCGTGGAGCGAATGGTGTAATCCTTATCACAACTAAAAAAGGCGACGGAGGAAATAGTAAACTAAGTGTTGTTTTAGATACCAAACAATCGATTTCAACCATTGCGAAATACGCAGACGTTTTGACTGGTGATGAATATAGAGAATTGGTAAATTCAAAAGGAACAGCTGCACAAAAAGCACTTTTAGGAGCTGCTAATACAAACTGGCAAAAAGAAGTTTTCAGAGCGGCATTTGTTACTGACAACAATGTTTCTGTAACTGGAGGAATTAAAAAACTTCCTTACAGATTGTCATTTGGATCTAGATTGGAAAACGGATTATTATTGAGAGATAAATTCAACAGAACATCTGTTTCTTTGAACTTGACTCCTTCTTTTTTCGACAAACACTTACAACTTGAATTCAACAACCGAATCGTACAAACAAGTTCATTTTTCGCTGATAGAGGTGCATTAGGCGCTGCTTATTTTGATCCAACGCAAGAAGTTAAAAGAGGTGATGAATCAGTGGGAGGTTATTTTGAGTGGATGAAAGCTGGCAAACCAAATACGTTAGCGCCAAAAAACCCACTTGGATTAATCAATCAAAGAGATGATGAAAGTAAAGTAAACAGATATATTGGAAATGCGAAATTGACTTACAAATTACATTTCTTCCCACAAATTAAAGCTGTTGTAAATGTTGGTGCTGATTACTCAGAAGGAAGTGGAGAAGTTAGAGTAAATGCTAATTCTGCTGCAGGTTATTATACTGGTGGTAGCTACAATGTTTACCGATCAAGTAAATCAAACAATGTGATTGATGCATATTTGAATTACAATAATGCTGATAAAAAATCTAAACATTACCTTGACATTACAGGAGGATACACTTACCAACACTGGCAATCATCTAGTCCAAATAATGCAACTTACAACTTAGCGCAAGATTCAATCATTGGAATTCCTGCTGCTAACCCATCTTTCACTGAAAATGCATTGTTGTCTTTCTACGGACGTGGAATTTACACCTACAATAATAAGTATGTTTTAAATGCTACTTTAAGAAGAGATGGTTCTTCAAGATTTAGCCCTGAAACTCGTTGGGGTTTCTTTCCATCAGTTTCTGCCGCTTGGATTGTTTCAAATGAGAAATTCATGCAAAAAGCAAAATGGTTAAATATGTTGAAACTACGCGCAGGTTATGGAATTGTTGGACAACAAGACGGAATCGGCGATTACGCATATATTTCTAACTATTTTGAAGGTGCTACCACTGCTCAATATGCATTCGGAGGACAATATTACACGGTTTATAGACCAAGTGGATTTGATAGCAAATTGAAATGGGAAGAAACGGAAAGTATCAACTTAGGAATTGATTTTGGATTCAAAAATGACAGAATCAGTGGAGCGATTGATATATATCAAAAATCAACTTATGATTTGTTAGCTGTGGTTCCAGTTCCTGCAGGTACAAACTTTACCAATCAGATTTTGACAAACGTTGGTGGAATGAGAAACCGCGGAATAGAAATCAGTGGTAACTTTGGTTTGATTGCTAAAAAAGACTTGAGATTAGACTTGAGTGCCAATGCAACATACAACCAAAATAAAATTACCAAACTTTCTCAAATCGACGATCCAAATTCACCAGGAATCTTAGCTGGTGGAATTCAAGGTGGTGTTGGAAATAATGTTCAGACAAATAAAGTTGGAAATGCAACTTTCACTTACTTTGTATATGAGCAAATTTATGATGCTGATGGCAAAATCATCGAAGTTGGTCAACAAGCAACGAAAGATATTAACGGAGATGGAAGTATCACTGCGGCTGACAAATGGAAAGAAACAGATGCTTTTGTTGACAGAAATGGTGATGGAATCATCAATATTGATGACAGATATCTTTTTGACCAAGCAGCACCAAAAATGTTCTTTGGATTGTCTTTAAATTTAACTTACAAAAAATGGTTCTTCGGACTTTCTGGTCGTGCTGAAACTGGTGGTTATAATTATAACAATATTCACTCTAACAGCGGTACTTTCCAATCTATTAATGGAACACAAGGATATTTAACGAATATCTCAACATTGTATTATGAAGAAGAAATGCAAAAAACGACTGAACGTCAATTGTTGAGCGATCATTATTTGGAAAAATCAAACTTCTTTAGAATGGATTACATCAATCTTGGATACAAGTTTGGAAAAATGAAATGGACTAAAAATAAAATTGGTTTAAACACTGCATTTACAGTGCAAAACGTATTTGTAGTAACTAAATATTCAGGTCAAGACCCTGAAGTAAACGGTGGAATTGATAACAATCTTTATCCAAGACCAAGAGTTTACTCATTGAATTTAACATTTGATTTTTAATACTAAGAACAATGAAAAAAATCACACAAATTTTATTGGTTGCAGTCACACTTGGTGGGATTGTTGGATTGAATTCTTGTAAAAAGCAACTCAATCTAAAACCAAAATATGGCTTAAATACAGAAACAGTTTATGGAAATCCCGACAACTATATTCATGTTGTTGCGAAATTGTATTCTGGTTTATCAATGACTGGATTGCAAGGTCCAGCTGGAAATGGAGACATTGCTGGCATTGACGAGGGATTTTCTGCTTATGTACGTGTTTTGTTCAATTTGCAAGAATTACCAACTGACGAAGTTGTTTGCGGTTGGAATGATCCGGGGATTCCTGAAATGAATAAAATCAACTGGTCTCCAGAAACTTCATTTGTGAAAGGAATGTATTACAGAATTTTTTACCAAATCACTTTGTGTAATGAATTCATAAGAGAAACATCTGAATCTAAAATGGATGAAAGAGGTTTTACTGAGGCACAAAAAGCAACAATTAGAGTTTATCAAAGTGAAGCGCGCTTTCTAAGAGCATTGAGTTACTATCATGCAATGGATTTGTTTGGAAATGTTCCGTTCGTTACTGAAGAAGACGAAGTAGGTGCTTTTCAACCAAAAAGAATTACGCGTTCTGAATTGTTTTCTTACGTAGAATCAGAATTATTAGCAATAGAAGGATCGCTTTTATCTCCAAGTGCTGCACCATACGGAAGAGCAAATAAAGTAGCTGATCAGTTTTTATTGGCAAAATTATATTTGAATGCTGAAGTTTATACTGGGGTAGCCAAAAACACAGAATGCGCCAATTATAGCTTAAAAGTGATTAATTCTGGATCTTATTCTTTGGATGATAATTACCAAGATATTTTCTTAGCTGATAACAATACTTCTCCTGAAATTATTTTCCCAGTTGTTTATGATGGTGTTTACGCACAAAGTTGGGGAGGAACTACTTTCTTAGTAAATGCAGCAATCGGTGGAACAATGGTTCCTGCAGACTACGGAGTTAATGGTGCTTGGGGAGGTTTGAGAGTAACTTCAGCTTTTGTAGATAAATTTCCAGATTCAACATTAGACAATAGATTCATGTTCTATAGAGATGGACAATCAAAAGAAATAACGAATTTGTCGACTTTTGCTGAAGGTTATGCATTTCCAAAATATAAAAACAAAACAACAACAGGAGCAAACGGTTCAGGAAATGCTTTGAGTGCACAAACTGATATTGATTTTCCAATGTTTAGATTGGCAGATGCTTATTTGATGTATGCAGAAGCAGCATTGAGAGGTGGCGGAGACGTTAGCCAAGGTTTGGGTTACGTAAATCAATTGCGTCAAAGAGCTTATGGTAATTCAAACTTCAACTTTGCATCAATTACTTTAGATGATATCATCGATGAAAGAGCTAGAGAATTGAGCTGGGAATGTACAAGAAGAACAGATTTAATTCGTTTCAATTTGTTTACTACTTCTACCTATGTTTGGTCATTTAAAGGTGGTGATTTAAATGGAGTTGGAGTTTCTTCAAATTACAACTTGTATCCAATTCCTACGGC
>JBFYPS010000167.1:0-4385 GCA_041303135.1 Crocinitomicaceae bacterium
CAAATTTGATCACATTTTCAGATGCGAGAGCAGATTCTTCAGGAGAATTTCCAATCTTTTCAAACATTCTAGTAATGTGTTCTTTGTATGAAGCAACAATTTCTTTTTTATCTTCTTGGAAATAGTAATCCTTGTTTGGTAATCCTAATCCACCTTGACCAAAATAAGTGATGTTTTTGTTCACATCTTTCAAATCTTGTCCTACACCAAAACCAAAAAGACTATTTACACCATACTTATGTTGGAAAGCAATAACATCTACAATTTGTTTAAAATGTGCAATTTCATTAATCTTATATAAATCTTCCTTGATTGGTGACCAAGACAAATTATTTCTACCTTCCATATTGATGAAAGAAGCATAATAATTCCCTAATATTTGTGCAGTTGTATCATTAGAATAACCACCATCTTTGGCTTTATTTAAAATCCCAATTAATTTGGTTTGATTTGATTTTTCAAGTTCGTTGAAACTTCCCCAACGAGATTCACTTGGCGGAATGGGATTATTTTTTACCCAAGTACCGTTTGAAAAAGTAAAGAAATCGTCTTGTGGCTTGACAGATTTATCTAAATAAGACAAATCAATGGTTTTTGCACCACTTTTCACTTCTTGCGAAGGAACACCAAATACATCATTATCGTTCTTTACATTTTTTGAAGTGGTGCATGCAGAAGCAAATGCTAAAACCAAGGCTGACTGAAAAATTCTATTTGTTTTAATCATACTATTTATTTCTATTATTTTAATTCGAATAACATTTCAACATGTGGAATATCGTCTTCAAGATAATTTTTTCCTGTTGATATAAATCCATGCTTTTGGTAAAATTTCTCTAAATGACTTTGCGCTGAAATGCGAATATTGGTTGCACCAAATTCTTCATCAATGTACTTCATGCATTTTTCCATCAAAACATGACCATTCCCTTTATTTCTAGCACTTTCATCTATAGCCACTCTACCAATTGATACTTCTTTGTAAGAAATTCCTTTTGGTAAAATTCTCGCAGTTGCAACTACATTTCCTAAACCATCACGGCCAATTAAATGATATGCTTTTTTGTCTTTTCCATCAATTTCTTGGTACGGGCAATTTTGTTCGACCACAAAAATTTTAATTCTTAGTGCGATCAAATCATGAAATTCAGCAATTGAAATTTCACTAAAATGTTTTATTTGCCAATCTAAAATCATCTTCAATTATCAAGTTTGAATTACTCCAACATTGTATGGTTTTTCTGCTCTTTTGTGATTCGCCATTTCAATTCCCATCGATATAATTTTCTTGGTATCAACTGGATCAATGATTGCATCTACCCACAATCTTGAACCAGCGTAATAAGGTGAAATTTGAGAATCGTAGCGGTCTTTGATTTTATTATATAACTCTGTTTCTCTTTCTTTGGTAATTTCTTCACCTTTGGCTTGCAATGAAGCAATTTCAATAGAAAGCAAAGTTTTTGCAGCTGCGGCACCACTCATTACAGCGATTTCAGCAGTCGGCCAACCAACAATCAGTCTTGGATCGTATGCTTTTCCGCACATCGCATAATTTCCAGCACCATAAGAATTCCCCATGATGATTGAGAATTTAGGTACAACAGAATTTGCCATGGCATTTACCATTTTTGCACCGTCTTTGATGATTCCCGCATGTTCTGATTTTGAACCAACCATAAATCCGCTCACATCAGTTAAGAAAACCAAAGGAATATTTTTTTGATTGCAATTCATGATAAAACGTGCAGCTTTGTCGGCAGAATCATTGTAAATTACGCCACCCATTTGCATTTCACCTTTGGCACTTTTGACAATTTCTCTTTGATTTGCAACAATTCCAACGCTCCAGCCATCTACTCTTGCGTATGCACAAACGATGGTTTTTCCATAATCGGCTTTGTATTCCGTAAACTGAGAATCGTCAACCAACCATTTAATTATTTCTTTGACATTGTAGGTTTTTCCTCTTTCAGCTGGAAAAATTCCATGTATGTCTCTTTCATTTACTTGAGAAGGAATACTTTCTTTTCTATCAAAACCAGCGTTTTCTGAATGACCGATTTTATCCATTAAATCACGAATTGTAGCCAAACATTCTTGATCATTTTCAGTTTTGTAATCACAAACTCCTGAAATCTCAGTATGTGTATGTGCTCCACCTAAAGTTTCATTGTCAATATTTTCTCCGATAGCTGCTTTTACTAAATATGAGCCTGCTAAGAAAATTGTTCCAGTTCCATTGACAATCAATGATTCGTCAGACATGATAGGCAAATAAGCACCACCAGCAACACAACTTCCCATCACAGCAGCAATCTGCACAATTCCTTGCGAACTCATCATGGCATTGTTTCTAAAAATACGACCAAAATGTTCTTTATCAGGGAAAATTTCATCTTGCATTGGCAAATAAACACCCGCAGAATCAACTAAATAAATGATTGGCAAACGGTTTTCCATGGCGATTTCCTGTGCACGAAGATTTTTCTTTCCCGTGATTGGAAACCAAGCTCCAGCTTTCACTGTTGCATCATTTGCTACAACAATACATTGTTTGCCAGAAACATAACCAATAACAACTACTACTCCACCAGCAGGACAACCGCCTTCTGCTGCATACATTCCATAACCAGCTAAAGCGCCAATTTCAATGCGTTCAGTATTTTCATCAAGCAGTAAATCAATGCGTTCTCGAGCAGAAAGTTTTCCTTTTTCATGAAGTTTTTCAATGCGTTTTTTTCCGCCACCTTCATAAATCTTTGCCAATTCTTGTTCCAAACGAGAGATTTTTAATCTCATTTGGTCTTCGTTCATATTGAATTCGAGTTCTTTTTGGGGTATTGCCATGAATTTTTCAAATTTAAGTTCCCAAATATAATCAATTAAAAATTGCTTTTTTTCATTTTTTATCAAAGAAAGTTGAATTATTTCAACTTGCAGAATTGTGTTAAAATTTAAGACTTTAGTAAGTCTGTGAAAGCAAGATTAAAACTGCAAAATCGATGAAATCTCATTATTTTTTCTACATTTGTTGCGCTAGAAATTCGAACAAAAAATAATTTTAGAAATGAAAAACACAGCATTATCAGACAAACACATTGCGCTTGGAGCGAAGATGGTTCCTTTTGCAGGATATAATATGCCTGTTCAGTACGAAGGTGTAAATGTAGAGCATGAAACAGTAAGAAATGCTGTAGGCGTTTTTGATGTTTCTCACATGGGAGAATTTTTATTAACTGGACCAAATGCCTTAGACTTGATTCAGAAAGTTACAACAAATGACGCTTCAACTTTAACCATTGGAAGAGCACAATATAGCTGTTTGCCAAATGGAAAAGGTGGAATTGTAGATGATTTAATCATTTACAGAATGAAAGAAGAGCAATATTTATTGGTTGTAAATGCTTCAAATATTGATAAAGATTGGGATTGGATTTCTTCACACAATTCGTTTGGAGTTGAAATGCGCAATTTATCAGATGATTATTCTTTGTTAGCGATTCAAGGTCCTAAAGCAGTGGAAGCCATGCAATCATTGACATCAGTAAATTTAGCTGAAATCAAATATTATCATTTTGAAGTGGCTGATTTTGCAGGTATTGAGCACGTTATTATTTCTGCTACAGGATATACTGGAAGTGGAGGTTTTGAGATTTACTGCAAAAACAGTGAAGTTGAGCAAGTTTGGAACAAGGTTTTTGAAGCAGGTGCATCGTTTGGAATCAAACCAATTGGATTGGCTGCTAGAGATACATTAAGATTAGAAATGGGATTCTGTTTGTATGGAAATGATATTGATGACACAACTTCTCCTTTGGAAGCAGGTTTAGGATGGATTACCAAATTCAACAAAGAATTCATCGATTCAGAATTTTTGAAAAACCAAAAAGAAGCAGGCGTAACAAAAAAATTAGTTGCTTTTGAAATGGTTGACCGCGGAATTCCTCGTCACGATTACAGAATTTTGGATGCTGAAGGAAATGTGATTGGAAAAGTTACTTCTGGAACACAATCTCCATCAATGAAAATCGCGATTGGACTAGGATATGTGAATACTGAATTTACAGCTTTAGATTCTGAAATCTTTGTAGAAATTAGAGAAAAAGGAATCAAAGCAAAAGTGGTGAAATTGCCTTTCTACAAGAAATAATAAAATTCATTCTATATTTTGAAGGCTTTGAGGAAACTTGAAGCCTTTTTTATTTTTTTGATTCTTTCAAACACTTTGCCACTTTCTTCTCATGCAATTCACGCTCTTCAGGCGTTCGATTTGGATTGGTCAAAAATTCTTTGCATTTGATTTCAACCACTTCCCAACGTTTCATTAATAATTCTGCTTGCTTTTCATTCAAGCCTTTTTGTGAAGCGCGATTGATTGAATC
>JBFYPS010000168.1:0-3681 GCA_041303135.1 Crocinitomicaceae bacterium
TTACTATCCATGGTAACAGAAGAATTACTTGAAAATTGTCTTCAAAGATTTATTAGTATGAGAAATGACTGGGAAAATTCCTTTTCATTAAAAAATAAAAACAATTAAAAATATTTTATGAAATTAATTAAGTCATTTGTAATTTTCACATCTTTAAGTATCGTTATTTTTGGATGTGGTGAAGAGAAAAAGAAAGAAGAAAATACAACTCCAAATGTTCCAACAATTAGAACAAATGGTCTTAAAATTGCTTTTTACAATCAAGATAGCTTGACAAAACATTTCAATTATTATGTTGAAATGGATTCTTTGATGAAATCTAAACAATTGCGTTTTCAAGGTGAATTGCAAAAGAGAGAGAAAGTACTTCAAAATTATATTTTGACAAATGAAGAGAAAGCCAAATCTGGCGCTCTTTCTGGTTTTGAGATTCAATCTATTCAAGAGGAAGCTCAAAGAAGACAACAAGCATTGATGCAGTATCAGGAAACTGAAGGCATGAAATTAGAAAAAGAAACTGGCGAATTATTGAGTGTTATCAGTAAGAAAATTGAATTGGCAGGTAAAAAATATTCTGAGAAACATGGAATTGATATTTTAATGATGCATGGTGCTGCAGGTCAGTTTATTTATGTGAGTCCAACGATGGATGTAACAACTGAATTCATTGCGTATTTGAATCAGAATCAAAAAGAAGTTGAAGCTGACATGGGGAAAACTAAAAAGTAAGATGTTTATAGCCCAACAAAAATTAAATGAAAATGTAGCGGAGTATATTCTTTATATGTACCAAATTGAAGATGTTATTCGTGCCTATAATTTTGATTTAGAGAAGATTTTAGATGAATATGTAAGTGTTCAACTGCCTGATCAATCTTTTTTAGCTCAATATAGAACTTGGTATCAACAGCTTATCATTCAAATGCAATCTCAAAAGATTGAAAAATCTGGACATTTGTATTTAATTCAAGAGGTTTTGATAGAATTATCTTATTTGCACAATACACTGCTGAACATGTCAGATGATGTCAGATATAAAGAGTTGTATGAGACTGCAGTGCCACATATCGAGGAATTTAAGCAGAAGTCAAATTTAAAAGACAAAAACCATATTGAAATCATTTTTCATGCATTGTACATGAAATTGTTGTTGCGCCTTCAAAAGAAAGAAATCAGTGCTGAAACTGAAGAAGCCTTTGATTCTATGAGGATTTTAGCTGCTTATTTGGGTAGAGCATACCACCAAATGAAAAATGGTACCTTGAATTTTTTCAATAATTAATCCAAGTACATTAAAAGATCAATTATTGACCCTTTTTCTAATGAAAAAGGGTCTTTTTTTTGAAGTGAAATTTGGTTTTTTGGTGTAGTTATAGACTAAGTTTTTAAGTTTTTTTGTAAAAATATTCGACCAAAACAATCATTTGTTCATTTGTTTAAAATCTTCCAGTTTTTACTTGGAATAGTTGGTAAATTAACAAAAATTAAACTAATTTTATTCTTTTGCTTCGGATATGATTTTATATATAAAAAAGGCCTTTATTTCGTCTTACTTCAAGATAATTTTAATTTTTACTTTTTTACACTTTCTCTTTTTAAATAATTTATTTTCTCAGTCAACTTCGGTCACTTTTAATTATACTGGAAGTTCGCAAACATGGACTGTCCCGCCTTGTGTTACCAGTATCTCTGTAGTAGCAGCTGGAGCAGATGGAGGTGGGAATTCTGGCGGTAATGGTGCAGTAGTTTCTGGAACAATTGCTGTGACACCAGGTCAAGTATTACAATTGACAGTTGGAGGTTCAGGAAATTGTCCTGCTGGAGGATTTAATGGTGGGGGAAATGGTGCCAATGCTAACAATTCAGGAAATGGAGCTTGCGGAGGTGGAGGAGCTACAGATATTCGTATTTCACCTTTTGCTCTCTCAAATCGACTCATCGTTGCCGCGGGTGGCGGTGGAATGGGTGGAGGAACAACTGACGCCATTGGTAGTGCTGGTGGTTGTGCATCTGGTTCAGCTGGTGTTTCGCCTTTTGGTGTTGGTGGTGGTGGAGCTACTCAATCAGGTGGAGGAAATGGTGGGCCACCGTGGATTTCAAGTGGGAATTCTGGGACAGCAGGATCTTCAGGTCAAGGTGGAAATGGTGCATCCGACCCATGTTACAATGTAGCACCTGGCGGCGGTGGCGGCGGCGGTTATTTTGGTGGCGGTGGTGGTGGATCTGACTGCTATTCTAGTTCTCCTTATGGAGGAGGAAGCGGTGGTGCAGGTTCTAGTTTTACACCTTCAGGTGGTGGTTGCACAGCAGGATCTAATAATGGACCAGGCTATATAACAATAACTTACAATACAACAGCTATTACTTCAACTCCAACAAATACAGGACCATATTGTCCAGGTTCTACCATTCAATTGAATGGTTCTGGTGGAGGAACATACTCTTGGACAGGACCAAATGGTTTTGTGTCCAATCTTCAAAATCCAACAATTCCAAGTGCTTCTTCTTCTAATGCAGGAGTTTATACTTTAGTTACAGCTATAGGGACTTGTACAGCCACTTCAACAACGACTGTAGTTGTCAATCCGACATCAACACCAACTTTTAGTGCAATTCCGGCTATTTGTTCAGGAGGTACTTTTACTTTACCGACAACTTCCTTGGAAGGTATTACAGGAACTTGGTCACCAGCTATTAATACATCGGTAACTACAACTTATACTTTTACTCCTAATGCTGGGCAATGTGCAAATCCTACAACTTTGACTGTCAATATTGGTGCAGGTTTAGACTTCGTAAACGTTCAGTATCCTGCATCTGCAACTTTTTGTGAAGGCAATAGTGTCACAATTTTTGGTCAAGTTTATGAGGCTGGTTTGACTGATCCAAACACTCAGGCACCCGGAATTGTTGCAGAATATGGAGTATATACTTCAAATACTGATCCATCTACATGGCCTGCCTCGGCATGGTCATCAGGAACTTATAATCCGGTATCACTATTAAATCCAAACAACGATGAATACATGGGGACTGTTTCAGGCTTGACAGCTGGAACCTATTACTATGCTTATCGATTCAGTTTGAATGGTTGTTCATTTCAGTATGGAGGTTACAGTGGATCAGGAGGTGGTTTTTGGGGCGGATCAAATGTTAATGGTGTAATTACTGTTACGCCTAGTGCAAATCCAACTTTTACTCAAATTTCTCCAGTTTGTTCTGGTTCAACGATATCGCCTTTGCCTACAACCTCTTTGGAAGGAATTACTGGAACATGGAGTCCAGCTATAAATAATACTGCAACAACTACTTACACCTTTACACCTGATGCTGGTCAATGTGCTACGAGTACTACTATGTCTATTACTGTAAATCCAGCTCCCCTTGTTACAGCAACTCCTACTTCACAGTCTATTTGTAGTGGTTTGAGTACAGGAATCAATTTAAGTTCTACGCCAGCTGGAGCTAGTTTTAGCTGGACAGTTTCAGAGAATAATGCAAGTGGCGGTAGTTCGGGTAATGGAACGAGTATTGTACAGACATTGACAAATTCGAGTACAAGTGTAGGGAGTGTTACTTATAGTGTCACGCCAAGTTTTGGAACCTGTGTTGGCTCACCGATTGATGTTGTGATAACAGTTAATCCGGCGCCATCTGTAGTTGCTACACCTACCTCACAAT
>JBFYPS010000169.1:0-4251 GCA_041303135.1 Crocinitomicaceae bacterium
AGCGACGTTTCGCAAGTGATTCAAATTGAAATCAGCAACACGCTCGGACAATCGATTTACAGCGGAGAAATGCAAATCGAAAAAGGACAAAATTTGATATCCATTGGTAAGTTTTTCACGGCGAAAGGGATTTATTTTTTAAAGTTGATTGCTGAAGGTGGTAAAGAAGATTTTAAGATATTAGGATATTAGGACTTATAATTTTACAATTAAGAACATTATCTTCACTAACATTTTATGTTCTTTTTCACTTCCTAGAGACAAGTCCAAAACTGAAGACGTAATCCACGAATTGAAACGAAACTCTCAATAAGCCTTCCAAAATAGAAATCAACTTAAACAATTTGATTTATTGCTCTATACAAGAGATAATTGTTTTTTTTATCGGACGATAATGAACTAAAATGTAACAACCTAAATTTAGACTTAAAGCATTGAATCAACAGTTATAGCTATCTTATCATTGTTTCATGAAGCAAGTCTTTTTAAAGATTTCAAATCCCAATCTCATACAAAGTTCACTTTTATCAATTAACTTTACATCCTATAATTAATTCTATCGAAAGATGATCAAACATACAAAATCATATCTTGCTGATAGTCACATCGCTTTAGTTTTAGGGAAAGAACTTCCTAAAGTTGAAGGCGTTTCTAAAATGGTGACTGATTTGGCAAAAAAATTCATCGATTCTAAAGATGATTCAGATTATTTAAAATTAGGGGAACAATTTATTTTCTTTATTCGAGAAAATGATAACCTTGAAAAGATGCGTGTTGCAGGACATGACATTAGAACAAAGCTTTCCAAATCTGCCAAGGAAATTTATTTGGTTGGACAAGGAAAAACATTGTTGGCTTTGGCTGAAGGATTAGCTTTATCTAATTATCAATTTCTGAAGTACTTCAAAGAAGCTGAAAAGAAAAAATTTGAATTAACCCAAATTTATCTTTTGGGAGAGGCCAAAGAAAAGAAAATCAATTTTTTAAACAACACTTTGAAGGCTGTTTTTTGGGCGAGAGATATGGTAAATGAGCCAGTTTCTTACTTAACGGCAACTCAACTATCCAAAGAAATTGAAATTCTTGGAATTGCAGCTGGATTTGATGTAAAAGTATTAGAAAAAGCCAAAATTGAAGCTTTAAAAATGGGCGGTTTATTGGCTGTTAATAAAGGCTCAATTGATCCACCAACATTTACAATTATAGAATATAAACCTAAAAAACCAATCAATCAAAAGCCAATTGTTTTGGTTGGAAAAGGTGTAGTTTACGATACAGGAGGTTTGAGTTTGAAACCCACTGCTAGTTCAATGGATTTGATGAAAAGCGACATGGCTGGTGCTGCTTGTATGGCAGGAACCATTTATGCAGCCGCAATGAACCGTTTGGATGTTCATTTAATTGGTTTGATTCCAGCGACTGACAATCGCCCTGGTGGAAATGCTTATACACCTGGAGACGTGATTACTATGTATGATGGAACTACTGTTGAAGTTTTAAATACGGATGCGGAAGGAAGAATGATTTTAGCAGACGCTTTGGCTTATTCCAACAAATTGAATCCTGAATTGGTCATTGATGCAGCAACTTTAACTGGTGCAGCTGTTGTTGCCATCGGCACAAAGGCTTCATGCATGATGGGAAATGCTGATCAAAAAGTGTTGAACGCTTTAATTGAGTCTGGAATTGATGTGCATGAAAGATTAGTTCAATTGCCTTTCTGGGATGAATATTACGATGAAATGAAATCTTCAATTGCCGATTTAAAAAATATCGGTGGTAGATATGCTGGAATGATTACTGCGGGTAAATTCTTGGAACATTTCGTGAAATCACCTTATGTTCATTTGGATATTGCAGGTCCTTCGTTTTTAGAAGCTGCGCAAGATTACAAAGGCAAAGGTGGAACAGGTGTTGGAATCAGATTATTAATGAATTACCTTCAAAACTATAAATAATGGAAAGAGAAGGCGCACCAATTAGGGTTGGAATTACCATTGGAGATATCAATGGAATCGGACCAGAAGTAATAATCAAAGCTTTAAGAGATAATAGAATTTTAGTTGATTGTACTCCTATTATTTATGGGTCCACAAAAACGATGTCATACCATAAAAAGGCGATCAAAGATGAAGAATTTTTGTATCAATCTTGTAAATCTGCAGAAGAAGCAGTTCCAAAAAAGATAAATATTGTCAACGTTTGGAACGATGAAATCAAATTTGATTTGGGAACTGTTACAGAAACTGGAGGAAAATATGCTTTTTTATCTTTAGAAAAAGCCACTGAAGATTTGGCGGCGAATAAAATAGACGTTTTGGTTACAGCTCCAATTTCAAAAGAAGCAATTATCAAAGCAGGTTTTCAATTTCCGGGTCATACAGAATACTTGGCACATTTATCAGGTGTTGATGAAGCTTTGATGGTGATGGTTGGACCAAATTTGAAAGTGGCATTAGTCACTAGTCACATCGCTTTGAAAGACGTCGCTACCAATTTGACCAAGGAAAAAGTATATGCTAAAATCAAAGCGCTTGAAAATAGCTTGAAAAAGGATTTTGGCATCATTAGACCAAGAATTGCTGTTTTGGGTGTAAATCCTCATGCAGGCGAGAATGGTAAAATGGGAACAGAAGAAAGTGAAATCATCAATCCAGCTATCAATCAAGCAAAAGGGGAAGATATTTTGGCTTTTGGGCCTTATCCAGCTGATGGATTTTTTGGTTCAAATCTACTAGGAAAATTTGACGGAATCTTGGCAATGTATCACGATCAAGGTCTAACTGCTTTCAAAGCGTTGGCTTTTGAAGAAGGTGTAAATTACACCGCTGGTTTGCCGATTGTTAGAACATCTCCTGACCATGGAACTGCATTTGATATTGTAGGGGAAGATAAAGCATCAGGTCAATCGATGAGAAGTGCCATTTATTTAGCAATGGATGTGTATCGTAAAAGACAGTTTGTAAAAGAAATTTCCGCAAATCCTTTGCAAGAGCAAAAGCGTGTCGAGGACAAAAGGAGGGAGAGAAATGTTTAGAAATTGATATTTTGATAAAATTGTAATATACGTATTTTTACTTAGTTTCAATTTTACTGCTTACGTAATTTTGTTTTGTAAAAGAACCTCAAAATTTATCGTTTTGATAATTAAAAATAGGGTTCAGCTATTAAATAATTTAAAAGTATTAAAATGAAAAAGGTATTAATTTTTGCGGTTGTATTATTTTCTTCTCTTTCTTTAGGCGCCCAAAACAATAATTACAATAATGTTATCACTTTGTACGGGGGACTTAATTCTGTTTCCAGAATTCAATCGAGCATGTTTTACGGTGGCGATTGGAAAGATTATGCCTATGGTTACAATAAAAGTTCATCCCCAACTTTCGGATTTGATTGGGATTATGGCTTAGGAGATCGCATCAGTTTAGGTGTGTATTTCAATTTCGCACAGGCAAAAAGTGAGAAAATTCATCCAGATCCTGAATACTATTATCCAACTTTCATAAGCAAAGCATTTGGTTTTGGTGGAAGAATGTTATTCCACATTTTCAAAGAACAAAATAAAGGTGATCTTTATGCTGGACTTGGATTGGGAATTGTTGGTTGGGGACATGATATGAAACCATTAGACATTTATTTTTTAGTTGCTAATAAAGAAGTTTTAAATGTGCAAGTACCTCTTGCAATTGGTTATAGATATTATTTCACAGAGAGATTAGCAGGTACAGCCGAACTTTCAACTAGTTTTATGAGTAAGGCAAAAATTGGATTGTCTTATAGATTTTCTGCAATGTAAGACCTTCATTTATTTTTAGGTCAAATTTCTTATTTAAAATAAGGCTTCAAGATTTGTTTTCATCTCTCATCAATCGTTCAAATCTTATTTTAAACGATTGATTTATTCCAAAGAAAAAAATGGTAATTTCGCTAAATACGAGACGATGGAAATAAATTAAAACAGTTGATAGAACGTAACAATTTGCCCAAAATAGCATATATCTGTAGTTCCTCAAGTTGGGGAGGATTGGAAATGAACCAATGGCGCAATGCTTTATGGATGCAAGAACGTGGACACAAAGTATTGATTTTAGCACTGAAAAATTCGCCTATTTATCAAAAAGCTGAAAGTTCAAATGTTCCAGTTTTAGCCATCAAAAAACATAGAAAGTATTATGATTTTGGCGCTAGTTTTAAACTGATTCGATTGTTGAAATCTGAAAATGTCAGTCATCTAATTGTGAGAGATACACG
>JBFYPS010000170.1:0-2509 GCA_041303135.1 Crocinitomicaceae bacterium
CGTGATTGGTTCGCCTGAAAATAAAAGTAAAAAAGAAACCCCAAAGAAAAAGAAAGCAAATGAGTTGAAATTGAATTCAATTGCTGAAATGGGAACACGTATTTATTTACTTTCTAATTGGTCGAATTCAACCAGAACATTAACAGAAAACACTGGTTTATATGGAGATCCACTTGGAGAAAGAGCAAATGAAACAGCTGCACAAGTTTGGTCGTTTGGACTTGGAATTCAAAATGATTTAACCAAACATTTTTTTTGGGATGCAGGAATTTCATATGTTCAAAATGGGGAAAATTATTCTTTTCAATTGGGTGATTCAAGTTTTATGTATCAAACACGTTATCAGTATGTTGCAATGCCGTTGCGTTTTAATTACCACATTCAAAAAAATAGGTTTCATGTCTATGCTGGAATTGGCTTGATGCCTCAAATGTATGTTTCTTCAAAGCGATCTGTTGATTGGACAAAAGGGAATCAATCGAATGAATTTGATGAAGTTCTTGGTGAGAAAACAGCTCCAGTAGTTTTGAGTGGTCTTGTTAATTTGGGTGTATTAGTTGATTTGAAAAAGGGATTTTCATTGTTGATTTCTCCCGAATTTCGCTTTCAATTGAATTCTTCTTATGATAAATTCCAATCCTATATCCATAAAAATCAATCAATGGGTATTTCGTTTGGGTTAACAAAAAAAATACAATGAAATTAGGTGAGATAACAGCTTATTTAGAAGCGTTAGTTCCTTTGTCTTGGCAGGAATCTTACGACAATTGTGGATTACTTATTGGTGATAAAAATTCGGAGGTTACAGCTGCTTTAATTAGTTTAGATTGCACAGAAGCGATTGTGGATGAAGCAATTGAAAAAGGATGTAATTTGATTATTTCTCATCATCCAATAGTTTTTTCAGCTTTAAAAAAGATAACAGGCGCTGATTATGTGCAACGAACGGTTATAAAAGCGATTCAACATTCAATTGCAATTTATGCCATTCATACAAACCTCGATCATTACGATAAAGGAGTGAATTTTGAGATTGGAAATCGTTTAGGTTTGACTAATTTGAAAATACTAGCACCAAAGAAAGAACAACTTTTTAAATTGGTTGTGTTTGTTCCGAAAGAAAATTGCAATCAAATTAATGAAGCACTGTTTCAAGCAGGTGCTGGTGAGCTAGGAAATTATTCGGCATGTCATTTTCGTTCTGAAGGAATTGGATCATTTGAACCGAATACTTCTGCTCAACCTTTTATTGGTAAAAGCGGTGTTTACGAAGAAGTGGAAGAAATGCGTGTTGAATATTTGATTCAACAACACAAAGTTGGAAATGTAATTCAGACTTTATTGGCGACACATCCTTACGAAGAAGTGGCATACGATTTAATTCCGATAGCAAATACAGATGCTACGATTGGCGCAGGAATGATCGGAGAACTTTCTCAACCAATGGAAGAAGAAGCATTTTTAACTTTTGTAAAAAAGACTTTTCAAACAGGTTGTATTCGACATACAGATTTGATGAATAAACCGATTCAACGTGTTGCTTTTTGTGGTGGAGCAGGTGGCTTTTTATTGCAAGATGCTAAAAATCAAAATGCAGATATTTTTATTACGGGCGATTATAAATACCATGAATTTTTTGACGCTGAAAATCAGATAGTTATTGCTGATATTGGTCATTTTGAGAGTGAACAATACACAAGTAATTTAATTGCTGATATTTTGAAGAAAAAATTTACTACCTTTGCCGTTCATTTAACGGGAATAAATACGAATCCTATAAATTATTTTTAGCACATGGCAGGAACTGCGACTAAAAAAGAAGTATCAGTGGCGGAAAAGTTAGACGCCTTATTTGAATTACAAAAGATTGATTCAGAGATTGATAGAATAAGAACCATCCGAGGTGAACTACCTTTGGAAGTACAAGATTTGGAAGACGAATTAGAAGGCTTAGAAACACGTATTGCTAAAATTCAAGAAGAGATCAAAGATCTTGATACTGAAGTTTTAGATCGTAAAAATGCTACCAAAGATTCTGAAACGGCAATTGCTAAGTATAAAGAACAACAAAATAATGTTAGAAATAACAGAGAATTTGAATCATTAGCAAAAGAAATTGAGTTCCAAGAATTGGAAATTAAATTGCACGAGAAAAAATCGAAAGAAGCGAAATTTAAAATCACTTCTAAAAAAGAAACATTGGATGAAGCGAAAGAGCGTTTCGAATTCCGTAAAGGTGATTTGAAAACTAAAAAAGCTGAATTGGATGAAATCGTGAGCGAAACTCAAAAAGAAGAAGATGATTTAATGAAAAAATCTTCTACTGCTTTAGGAAAAATTGATGCTCGTTTAGCTTTTGCATACAACCGTTTGAGAGTAAATGCTAAAAATGGTTTAGCAGTTGTTCCTGTTGATCGTGATTCTTGTGGAGGTTGTTTCAACAAAATTCCACCTCAACGTCAATTGGATATCCAATCTAAAAAGAAAGTTTTAGTATGTGAGCACTGTG
>JBFYPS010000171.1:0-6403 GCA_041303135.1 Crocinitomicaceae bacterium
GTCATTGTCAATTCTGAAATATAAGTGATTTCACCAATGTGTGCCGTAATTCTTTTTCCATTGATTTTGTTTCTGAAAACATACAAAATCTGATTAAAAAATCCTAAAATCGCACCTAAACCAAGGAATCCATAACTTCCTGTAATAATGGCCACGTGAATCATCAGCCAATAAGATTTCAGCACTGGTTGTAGCGGTGTAATTTCTGGATCCAACAAACTCATTTCACTCACGAAAATCATGAAGAATGCAAGAATTGCAGTTCCTGCTAAAACCACAGGATTCTTTTTTGCAAAAATAAATCCAGCAATCATTGTAACCCAGCCAATGAAAACGACAGCTTCATATCCATTACTCCAAGGAGCATGACCTGAAATATACCAACGCATTCCCAAACCAGCGCCGTGATAAATAAAAATGATTGAAATTAAGACCACAAAAGGTATCGAAATGCGTTTAAATTTGCGCTCGGAAACTGGTGTTGGATGCACAAAAATGCGAATAAAAAAGATAATCAATAAAATCATTCCAATTAGCAAGTAACTGTACATGGAATTTTTGAAAATATTCATATTGTTGTATCGAATTTCCCATTTTACATGCGTTTCTGAAGGAATAAATTCATTTTCAATCAATCTTTGAAACTTTTTGAGCTGATTTAACTTATCAGTAGCATTTCCATAACTGTTTGTTTTACAAGCTTCATCCAACGCAGATAAATACTGCAATGCAAAGGAAGAAGAAACAGAATCTTTTTGCATCAAATCCATGCTCAACGGCACATACCAATTGTTTTTCGGATCATTTTTCAACGGAATCAATTTCATGTATTGCCAACTGAAAATTGAATTCAACACTTGATGTCTTTCTACCAACTTGATGATCTTCTTCTCAAATTCATTTCTTTTAGACTCCAATTTTTTGTGTGCTGCATTGTATTTGTCAATGAATTTCAATTGACCATTGGCATCAATCAAATCCTTAAAACTTGCGTAATTTGACAATTTCAACTCTTCACGTACCGCACTTGGTACAGAAATGATTTTTTCAGACAACCAATGATCTGGATACATGTGCATGCTCATTACCGTTTGCACAGCATTCTTTCCGTTGTATGATTTTGAACCATAAACTTTGGATAGCAATTCATTACACATGGTTTGAAAAGGAATGATTCTACCCTTAAAATCTTGCACCAACAATGAAGCTAACTCCTTTGATTGTTCTTCAGAGGCAATTCTAAAAATTGGTTTTTGCGGAACCATTTGCTTTTCGTGCGCATGATTGTGTCCTGCATGGTCTTCATGGTTATGCGTTTCTTGTGCGTAACTAGCATTGAAAAAGGAAAGAGAAACCAAAAGCAACAATGTCAGAACTGATTCTCTTCTCAACCTTGATTTTTTGATTTTTTCTTGTAATTCTTTAAATCTTCCGTTGCGTGCAAAGATAGAAAGTATCATGCCGATTGCCATCAATAAATATCCCAAATAAGTGACATTTGTTCCCAACCAATCTTGATTGACACTCAAACGTGTTCCTTCCTCGTTCTCAGGTGTATTTGGATCATCTAAATCATAGGCGGATTGGAAAAATCTAAATCCATTGTAATCCATTACGTTATTCATAAAAATACGTTGATCTCTCGTGTAATGATTCTTTTCATCTTGGATTGTTACATCACTTGAAAAAGAAGATGCTACATCAGAACCAGGATACTGATCCAAGGTGAAATTTCTACACAAAATAAAAAATGGCAATTCAAACATTGTTGAACCATATTGCATTTGATAAGTCAAACCATTGAAAGTAAACATGTGCTTGGTTGGTAATTGTCCATAACCACCTTCTAATTCAACCACTTTCGATTTGTTTCCGTCGATAATTTTCAAAGTCAAAATATCGATTCCTACTTTTTTCTTTCCTGAACTCATTTTTACCATTTTTGCGTGCGGAATTTCTCTTTTGAAAACAAATTGTTCGCCATTAACTTGGTAAAGTGTGGTAGATAAAAATGGAACTATCGAATCCGTTGGAATTTCAGTGTGTAACGAATCTGGCGGTGTTAATCCTGATTGACGAAAGACTTTCATTTGTGACATCGGCAAATAACGGACAGGAACTTTGGTTTCAATCATCAATTGATTGTTCTTTCTTGTAATCGAAATTCCAGGCATGGCGTCTTTTTTGTCGTATGAAAGTGCCACATCTCCAACCATTACAAATCCGCTAGGACCAACGAAAGTAGAATTCATCCCTCCTGTTACAATGTCTAAAACGCCCGTTTTAATTGTGTCGCTAATCAACAATGAATCAACTTGTTTCTTTTTGAAATCTACATACTCAATTTTCACGGATGATTTTCTACTTGGAATTTCTTTTTCAAGACTGAAATAATTGTTGGTTTGTTCACTCATGAACATTTTCTCAGAATGAGAAGCTTGCATTTTATTATTGTCATCAATTCTAAACCACAAATGTGGATCTGCTGCTAAAATGATATTCGAAGATTCACCTTCACGGATAATCATCATCCCTTCAAAACTAAAAAAACGGGTAATGCCCGCTCCGATGATGATGATGATAAAAGATAAGTGAAAAGTCAACATGGCGATTTTCTCTCTTCGAAACATGCGGTATCTAAAAATATTCGCAATCAAATTGATTGTCAAATAAATCAACAAACACTCAAACCAAAAAGCGTTGTAAATCATCAACTTTGCAGTTTGGATATCGTATATTGATTCAATCATTGTGGCCGCTCCGATTGCCAATAAAAAGACCAACATCGCTAGAGCCATCATGCGCATAGAGAAAAGCGCTTTTGAAAATTTTTCCATATAAAAAATTATTTTCTTCGTCGATGCAAAATTACGCATTCATCGGCGGTTTAGCGACTAAAAAATAAATTTATTTGCCTTGTTTTTTGTTAAAAGTAATCTTCAATATTCGTTAATTGACAATAACACCAAAGTACATGCGATTTCCGTTGAAATGCCATTGGATTCAAGTAAATCTTGAAAAACTTCATTTTCCGTTCCCGGGTTAAAAATGACGCGTTTTGGTTTTAAATCAATGATTTTCTGGTAATATTCTACTTGATTTTGTGGATTGAGATACAAAGTAACGGTGTCCACTTTCCAATTTGGATTCCATTCATTTTCGATTTCAACCTCATCAATTTGAGATTTCATTCTTCCAAATGCAACAACCGAATGACCGAGATTTACTAAACTTTTGACTGCTTTGTACGCGTATTTTTCAGGACGATTGCTTGCTCCGATGACTAATGTTGGTTTCATAAATTTGAATTTAATAAATATTAATCTTTGATTTGAGCTTTTCCTTCGATTCGTGATCGAAAATCTTTATCAGAAGTATTATCTAAATTTATTACTTCATTCGAAATCTCGAAATGACTTTGACTTATTCCATTTTCAATTAAATATTTTTCAAATGCAAGAAGTCTCTGTGTTAAAATTTGAGGTTCTTCCAATGGATTAGAACGTTGATAAAATGTAATATAAAGGCCAGGAATTTCGACAAATTTCCTCTTCCAACCATAAATATCAAAAGTCTCAAAATTTTCAATCTCATTAAAATCGAAATATGCTAAACTTTCAAAATTGCAAATACGTGCTTCTGAAAGTGTTATCTCCATATTAAAAAAATCTACACTGTTGTTATCACCAATTTGATAAATCACAACAACTTCGCGAGTTGGAAAATAAAATTCATCAAACTTCAAAAAATAATTCTTTTGTGAATCCAAACAAAAAGTTGAATGAAAGAAACCTTGATCGTTTGTTCTCAACGAACAGATTGTATCTGAATTTTCAATAATGTAAACTAAGTGAAAAGCCAGCACTTTCTTGTCTATGTTTGTCAACTTTCCTTCAATTGTTACATCTCTCTTTTCTCCTTGACAAAAAGCATTCAAAGAGGAAAAAAAATAGAAAATTATGGCAAAAAATATTTTCATTCAGATGGCAAATCAGATAACATTTATGCTAAAATACAAATTATTCCGCAAAAAAAAAGTCACTCGAAAGTGACTTTAAATTATTTTGAACAAAAAGACTAAGCTTCTTGTGTCGGAACTAAAATTCTTCCACAGTGCTCACAAACGATCACTTTTCTTTTTGTTTGAATGTCTAACTGACGTTGTGGTGGGATCTTGTTAAAACATCCACCGCAAGAATCACGATCAACTGGAACTACTGCCAAACCATTTTTTGCGTTTTCTCTCAAACGGTTATATGCAATTACCAAACGCTCATCGATCAAAGATTTTGCTTTATCAGATTTCGCTGTCAATGCATCTTCTTCTTTTTGAGTTTCACTCACGATTTCGTCCAATTCCGCTTTTTTAGCAGCCAAATCACCTTTGCGTAAATCCAAACGTGTTTTTGCTTCTTCCATCACTTCTTTCTTGCCTGCCATACCAAATTTTGATTCTTTGATACGTTTTTCATGCAATTTAATTTCCAAAGTTTGAAACTCAATTTCTTTGTCTAAAGACTCAAATTCACGGTTATTTCTAACGTTATTTTGTTGTTCTTTATATTTCAAAATCGCTGCTTCTGAATCTTTCATTGCATTTTTACGATCTGCAGCCTCTTGATCTAAATCTTTGATTTCGTCTTGTAATTTCTTCAAACGAGTCTCTAATCCAATCAATTCGTCTTCCAAATCTTGCACTTCCAAAGGCAATTCACCTCTGATTGTTCGGATTCTATCAATTTCAGAATCAATTTTCTGTAATTCAAAAAGGGCGTCTAATTTCTCCGCCACTGATACTTCTTTTTTAGTCGCTGCTCCAGCCATGTGCTAAAAATAATTAATAGGATTTGTATTTACCCTTGTATTATGAACCGCAAATTTAGCAAAATTTTTGGTCAAAACCTCGACAATTAAATTTGTTGTGAATTGTTCACTTTCATAATGTCCAATATCCGCTATAATCAGTTGATTTTCAGAATCAAAAAAATCATGATATTTATAATCTCCTGTAATAAAAATATCTGCTTTTTGCTGAATGGCTTGTGGCAACAGAAAACTTCCCGATCCACCACAAAAAGCAACGCGTCTTATTTTTCTATCTAATAAGTCTGTATGACGAATACAACCGCAATGAAAAGTCTGTTTCAATTTCGCCAAAAAAGTCAAGGCATCCATCGGATTTTTCAATTCTCCAATCATTCCACTTCCCTCCGTTTGATTCACATTACTCAAAGGAATTACATCGTAGGCAACTTCTTCGTAAGGATGCGCTTCTTTCATCGCTGAAATTACTTTTGACAAAACATGATTGGAAACCAGAACTTCAATTTTCGATTCTTCGCTCAACGATCGCATGCCAATTTTTCCTTCAAATGGATTGGCTCCTTCTGTTGGTTTGAAAGCACCAATTCCCTCCTGTACAAAATCACATTCTGCATAGTTTCCAATTTGTCCCGCACCTGAATTGAAAAGTGCTTTTTCAATTACTTGCACATAATCACTTGGACAAAAAACGACCAGTTTGCTCAAAACACCTTCATTTGGAAGCAAAATTCGCGGATTTTCAATTTCTAACCTGCGTGCAATTTCAGCATTGACACCATGAATCGAATGATCTAGATTGGTATGAATGGCATATATTGCTAGGTCATTCTTAATGGCTTTGATGACTGTTCTTTCTACATAATTTTTGCCATTAAACTTCTTCAAACCTTTGAAAACAATCGGATGATGTGCAATGATTAAATTCGCGCCCAATTCAATTGCTTCTTCTAAAACTTCCTCAGTGCAATCTAAGCAAACCAAAACGCCAGTAATTTCTTGCGCTGAATCGCCAACGATCAATCCGCAATTGTCATAACTTGCTTGACTTGACAACGGTGCGATATTTTCCAAAAAGGAAGTAACTTCTTTGATTTGCATATTTTATTCGATTGAATTCACTTGCAAATGTAGAATTTTCAGTTGGTAATAGTCGTATTTGATTTAAACTACTATCTAATTCAATGATGAAAAATGAAATGGGTCTATCATCACTAATGTGCAATCGTCAGTTTGCTCATTTTTAGCTTTCCAATTTTCAAATTCAAACATAATTTTATCAAACAAAAAATCGATTCCTTTTTCTAAATTGGAATTCAAAATTGATTTTATCTCTTTTCTTCCCCACTTTTTATCTCTCACACCGCCAAATTGATCTGAAATTCCATCTGAAAATATCAAGATTCTATCCGTTGAAAACAATTGGATTGAAAATGACTTAAAAGAATCTTGGTGTATATCAGTCCAGCCAATTGGCATTCGTTGTCCTTTTAATTCAACGATTTCCTTGGAATCTATAATCCAAACGGAAAGATTTGCACCAGAAAAACTCATGATTTTATTTTGGTAATCAATTGAAAAA
>JBFYPS010000172.1:0-3373 GCA_041303135.1 Crocinitomicaceae bacterium
AAAACAGCCTTGGAAGAATTCTGTTATTTGCCGTTTCAAAATGATTATGAATTTAGGATTTTGCTTTCTAGAATGTATTTGAGAACAGGCAAAACTTCTAAAGCGAGAGATATACTTGATACTATTCCTTCTGTCTATTGGGATATGGAATACAGTAATGCTGAATCCTTGGAAACATCGCCATTTAAAATTGTCAAGGAAATTCATGAATATGAGGTTTTAACTCCAATGAATCGCAAGGAAATCATGTCTAAAATGGTTGAATTGGAAAAATCAGCAAAATCTGGAAACCGTTCTTCTATGATTTCGCTAGGAAATGCTTGGTACAACTTTTCATCTGAAGGCAAAAACTGGCATGTGATGACTTATTTTTGGAATGCTGATCGAGGTGCTTTCTTGCAAAAATCGAATCATATTTGTATGTCTCGAGCGAGTCAATATTATTTTAAAGCTTTGAAAAAGAATCAAAACAAAGAGGAGATTGCTTTTCTAAAATATATGTTGGCATTAACCGCTAGAGGAGATGAGAATTTGAAGTTGTATCGAAAACGTGCTGCTGAGTATGAGAAATGCAAGGACACGTATTTTTACGAAGGCTTGGGTTGTAGTTGGACCGAAAAAATAGGCAATTAAGCTTCAAATTTCTGTCCGTTCTTAAACACAATAAATGATTTATTAAACAATTCTACTAAAACCATGTTGCTGTAAATTGTGTAAATCGCGTCTTGTTGCGTGGTAATTTCTGAAACTTTTCCATTCGTAAATACACTTACTCCACCCATCAAATTGCGAAATGCAAACACACCATTTTTTAATTTATAGTCCTTTGGAATATATGAACAGATTTTAATTTTTTCATCATCCACAAATGTGTATACCATGTTGTTTTCCGCCCAAACCACTAAATCGTCTTTTACTTCCCAAAAAGTGGCAGAAAAATTCGTCAAAGCTGATTTGTTGCCGTCTTTATAGTACCACAAATTACTATTTTGGTCTTCATACACAGCGAATCCCCTACCCGATTTATAGCTTTTAACATAAAAGTTTTCTAAATCGACAAATTGTCCCTTTTCAAAAATGCTAAATGAACGGTTCGTTGGATCGTTGAAAGCAAGCATATCTGTTCCTGCATTAAATGTAATTCCTTGCATCCAAACACCTAAATCGTATATATTTCCTCTCCAAAAAACCTTGTAAAAATCTCCATTGTCTTTGAAGGCAATAATATTTTCACCAATCATTTCTGGCATATTTATTTCTCCGGTAGTTTGATACAAAGGATATATGGTTTTATTATATACAACACTAATTGTATTAAATCTTGTGTCTTCATATATTACCAAACTATCTGAAACTTCATATCGCCCGCCAAAGGTTGTTAATAATCGTTTCTCCCCGTTTTCCAACACAAATAATCCTGGACCAATATTCCATGCCAATTGATTATCTGACATCTTATAATCAACATTCATGTTTGTTAATGAGATTTTATTTTCGCCATCAAAAACCTTGAAATCTCCACGGTTATCTATATAAGCAATTAAATTATCGCCTGCTTGAAAAGACTGAATTCGCTGAAATTCGATTTGACGGAAATTGTTCATATAAAATGTTCTGAAATAACCATTAAAATCAATAAATGGAGCAATCTGAGCGGTTGAACCAAATGAAATCAAAACGAAAATCAATAAAATCTTCATGCAAATACTTTTTAAAATGTGAAGTGAATTCAAAGTAACAAAAATAAAACCACTTTTCAATTCTTTGGCTAAAAGTTGAAAATAAAGCTATGCTTTTACCAGTCGATTTCTGCTTTGTGGTTAGATTTTAAATACTCGTTTGTCAACTTGAAAACATTGCTTCCTTGGAAAGCCACGAAATCTTTTCCGCTTTTGAATACACCCAAAGGGGAAGGATGAGAAGTTTTTATTACCAAGTGCTTATTGCAATCAATTAAATTTTCTTTCAAATGTGCATTTTTTCCAAAAAGTAAAAAAACCACTTGACTTTGGTTTTTTCCAATTTTCTGAATAATTTCATCTGTGAAGATTTCCCAACCTTGCTTTGCATGACTGTTTGGAACTCCCTCTCGAACGGTCAAAACTGTATTTAAAAGCAAAACACCTTGTTCAGCCCAAGTTGTTAAATCTCCATTCAAAATTTCCTTTTCAGGATAATTGGCTTTTAACTCTTTGAAGATATTTTGTAAACTTTTCGGAAATGGAAAAACGGTGGGTCGAACAGAAAAACTCAATCCATTCGCATGTCCTTTAGTGGGATAAGGATCTTGACCTAAAATAACGACTTTTACATTTTCCATGTCGCATAAATTCAAAGCTTGAAAAGTCAGTTCTTTGGCTGGAAAAATACTATCAGGAAATTGATTTCTTTGAGTTTGAACAAATTCAATTAATTCTTGAAAATACGGTTTTTGAAACTCCTCATCTAAAATTACTTGCCAACTTGAACAGAAATGTTGAATCATTTTTCAAAAAAATCAGCAGGTAAGAACTTAATTCGTCTTAAACTTAATAACCGTTCTACGGTTCATTTTCAATTGCTCTTCGTTGCAATTAGTGCAGTTGATCAGCGGAGAAGATTCTCCTTTGTAATCTCCCGACAATCTTCCTTTTTCGATGCCGTTTTGTTCCAAATATCCAATCACACGTTTCATTCTTCGTTCTGACAACCAATAATTGTAGTGGTTGGTCCCGTTCTTGTCACAATAAGATTGAATGAAGACTTTTAGTTCTGGTTTGGAATTTAAAATGGGAATGATTTGATCCAATGTCGCTTTGTTTTCCTTGTTAAAGTAGGACGAATTTTCATCGTAGTAAATGATATTGTTTGAAAGAGCCTTGTTGAGCATGTCTTCCTTGTTTCTTTCCATCTCATCCTCATTGGCAAAAACCGGCTCATCAATCTTCACCTCTGCAAATGCTTCTTGTCCGTATTCATCCGAAACACGCACTTTGTAAATACCTGGTTGCAAATCTTGTGGGTCTTGAACTGTATCGTTATTGCTCCAACTGTATTTCAAGCGTTTGCCGCCACCATTTACTGTCAAATCAATCGCATGTCCTTTCTTTGGAACGGTTGAAATGATTGGCATCACTGAAAGTGTGATTGCTGGTGGATAAAGTCTGGTAGTGAAATAAATGTCACTTTTGTCTCCCTCACGATTGCTTGACCAGTAAAATTGATTGCCCGAAGCGATCAAGTATGCATCAAATTTCGAGGAATTGATTTTGTCGCCCATGTTTTCTGGTTCGCTCCAGTTTGTCCATGAATCATCTTGTCGGATGGAGAAAAAAATGTCTGCATCACCCATGCCTCCGCGACCGTTGGTCGAAAAGTACAATGTGTCGAGTCC
>JBFYPS010000173.1:0-2704 GCA_041303135.1 Crocinitomicaceae bacterium
AAGCAGAAGTATACAAAAATGTTCTTGTTGCTGCTGGCGATGGCAGTTCAACATCTGGTGTTTTAGACGAACGTGAAAAAGACGAAAAAGGAAGATGGAACAAAGGTCTGCCAAAAGCAGTTGGACTTTTTCCATATCAACTTGTGAAAAGTACAGATGCTTCAAAAAAACAAAAAATAAGTTCTCAACTTTTCGCAACAACAGATTTTACTACTGTTGGCGAAAACAGGTCAACAAATTTACATTTTGATGTTTGGGGCTATAATTCAAAAAAACAAACGACTGTAGTCATTGAGAAAAACGGTTTGAATTACCATTTATTTGGTTCTGGTGAAACACGCTTCTTATCGCCAGATTCAACTTTTTCAACAGGAGAGACATTTCAAAAGACAATTGCTGATTTAGAAAAAAACAAAATTGGTCAACTAAACGAATTAATCTATGGGAAAAAAGGGTTTGATTATTGGATTGAGTACCAAACAAAAAAGAAAAATGCGGTTGAACTGAAAATAAAAGAAAATGAACACACGTATTCTGATTTACATTCACAACCAATTTTAACCAACGAAAAACGTTCTAAAAAGTCAAATCCATCCAAGTATAAAAATGGAAAAGGTTCAACCGATTACCAGCCTTCAACCCGATCAAGAAAAGAGAAAAAGAAAAGTCAAAATGAAATAGTTCGATTGTATAACACCTATGAAAATTACAAAAGAAAAATTGCACAGCTAGAAAAGGATAAACAAACAGCTCTTGATTTGAAAGAAAATTATCAAAATATTTTAGGCGTTTACAAACGGAATATGGGTTATAAATGGGCAAAATTTGAGGAGAAAGATGGCTTGTATCGATTTGAAGATTCTTCTACGTTTGATTTATATACGCAAGAATTTGTTTTTCCACCAAAAAAAGAAAAAGAAGGTTTTGAAATTAGGTTGATCTCTATTCCGAATCATTCTTTATCCAAAGAAGCGGATGAAGTGATGTTGCATGTTAGTTTAATTGACGCAAAACCCCATTATTCTTCGAAAATTCAATTACAATTGAATGATGTCTTCGAATCGGATAAATTTAATTTAAACAGACCTTTATTGCATTCCTCAGATAGCCTTGCATTGTTGCAAATTTTTGAAGGATTAAAAAATAAAAAAGTCCCATTTAAAATATCAGTTAATGGTCAAGGAGAAGGGATTTGGAATGGTATTCAAACCATCAAAAATAAGGAACCTTTGAAATTAACAAGTTATCCAGGACTAACAGCAGAAGAAAGAGGTAAAGCAAAACTGGATACTAGTTTTGTGCGCTTAAGAACGACTGAAATGTTTATCAATTTAGACCGGGAATTAAACCTAGAAATCAACTCTTTTACTGATCCTGTAAATTCAAATTTGAGCATAACCAATCCAGTTTTAATCGAGTTGATGAATGAAAACAACTGGACGAAAAACGAGGTGTTAAGTGCATTTAGGTCATATACAATCTTCAACAAATTAAAAGAAGAAATCAATAGTTACGCGGGTTTGTATTTGAAAAGAGAAGATGCAAAATTGGTAATTGATCGTTTTAACAGAGAATGTTTAAAAACGAAGATTTGGATTGGTACAACAGCAATTAAACAAAGTGATCTCCATCTTTAAATAAAATTCTCTTCTGGGAAATTTATTAAATAAACTTTTTCAGTTGCACGTGTTATAGCTGTGTATAACCAACGATTGTATTCTAAATCATTTAATTCAGGATCGATGTAGCCTTGATCAATGAAAATAGTTGACCATTGTCCGCCTTGTGATTTATGACACGTAACTGCATATGCATACTTTACTTGTAACGCATTAAAATAGGGGTTTTTTAGAATTAAATTATATCGTTTTTGTTGATTCCGTTCGTCTAGATGATCAGCTTCAATAGCGAAAAACAATTCTTTTAGGCGAGCTCTACTAATTGAAGGCGCTTCCACTTGTAACGATTCTGAAAAAACCAATACTTCCATTTCAGGTATTTCGTCGTAATCGATAAATTTCACAATCAAGCGAAGGAATTCAAAGCCGTATTGTTCTTCAATTTTTTTAACTCGTATTACTTTTAAAGATTCACCATTTGCAATGAAACCCATTTTCGAGGATTCATCAATCCAATAGTAATTATTTTTCACAACCATTAAACAATCACCTGCACAAACGGCTTCTTCAAACCATAAAATCCTAGCTCTGATTTGATTGTTGTATGCATTTGCACGTTTATTTGATCGAGTTATTACAAGCGTCTCTTCTACTCCATTTTGAGACAAAGCAGCATCTAATTCATCCTGGAATTCTTCTCCAGGCAATTGAATGAAATCCGAAAATCCTTTGGTATGAAATTGAAACTCTTTACCTGTTATTCCTCTCAGAAGTGTTGCGTTTTTCAAGATTCCTGAGGCTTCATCTTGACGTAGCACTTCCGTTAATGAAAAAGTTGAAATTCCCACTAAAGGAAAATTATTTTTCAAGTATTCTATTGATAATGCTGGTGAAAAATCAGAGCCTACAGGTGGAAGCTGACCTTCATCTCCTAATAAAATTAAACGACAATTAATTCCTGAAAAAACATATTCTATTAAATCTTCTAATAAATTTCTAGCAGAGAAAGTTGTATCATTCTGAAGCGATGAATTGCCGTATGTAGGATCACCAATTATCATTGATGCTTCGTCTACAATGAATAC
>JBFYPS010000174.1:0-13694 GCA_041303135.1 Crocinitomicaceae bacterium
ATTTAAATATTTTCCAAATCAGAAGTTCGCATGGCAATAAATGCTTTTACGATTACTTCACCAACTTCTGGAACATTCACATGAATCAAATAAACACCACTCGCAATCGGAATTCCAATGTCATTTTTCAAATTCCAATCTTCAAAAGTATTTGAATTTGCTTTTTTAATGGTTTTGACCAACTTACCAGAAACATTGTAAATCTTGATGGTGCAAATCTCCGGCAAATTGGTGATTTTTATTCTCGCATCCAATCTGCTTTTTTCATACTGTGAATAAGCATAATATGGATTTGGAACAACATTGATTAATTTTAAAGTTTCCGCCAATTGATCTTGACTTCCTGTTACAGTTCTCACGTCATCCATGTTCCAAGAATACATTGGTTTTCCACCGTTTTCACCTGTTGCGGTAAATTCATTGTACTCTTTGTTAACACGGATTCTAATTTTTACATCTGTAGCAAGATGCTTTTGACCTTCAGTTAAGATCGGATTTCCAACCCAACTCAAACTTGTGTAAACTGTTTTTAATGAAGCAGCAGTATTTTCAAGAAATCTATCATAAACCCAATTTGAACCGTCATAAAACGGACAACCTTCTCCATTGATATTGTACCCAAAAACATAAATCGGATGCTGTCCAGCCATGATTGGACGTCCGTTGTTATCGACAACTCTATCAGAAGGATTCCAAATCATATCATTTCCATTGTCGCTTCCCAAGAAAGAGTTTTCTCCAAAAGCCATGTGTAAACGCATGCCTGTCTCCAAATCAATCGCGTAACCAGGAAACCATCCCATTCCATAACCAGCGATAGGATTTCCATTGATATCAACGCTTTGACTTTTTCTCAAAGTTCCAGGTTTCGCTTGACCAACATTCAACGCCTCGTTTCTTCCTAGTTCAATCACGGCACATTTTGTCCATTTTGACTTGTCAGAAGTGATTACGATGTTAATGCTAGGCAACCTTGAAATACTACTTCTAGCTCTAATTGTACTTATTGTTCCTGTGGATAAAAATCCAGTCCCTGAAGGATAACACAATGGACTAAATTCATTTCGGTAACCAGTTAAATTGTGAGGAGCAAAACCACCTGATAAAACTTTCTCATAATTTTGATTTGGATCTTTGCTCAATTCATCCTTATAAAATTTAGGACTTAAATAGGCAGGTGATTGCGTTATTGTGTCCGCACCAATTGGATTATAAGTACCTGCTAAAATCCAATTCGTTGGAAAATAATTATCATTGTCGTTGATAAAAGAAAGCCACCTTTTGGATGAATCTTTGAATTCAATTGTAGATTCAATCGGCAAAGTGTAACGATCATACTCCAGTGATTGCGCTAAATCTGGTCCTGAGGGATCTGACGCTTTGAAATATTTGCTTTGAATAATTTCTACTGAAATACCCCATTTGGCAATAATTTGTTCATTTTGATTTTTAATCGTTCTTTCAGACACAACTGAATCTAGAAGATTTATCTTATTCTCAGAATCATACCTATAAATTACCCATGAAGCTGTATCAGTTCCATAATAATTGCTGTGTTGATCAGTTCCTGTATTTTGATAATTTCTGAATTTACATTCAAAATACCCACCAACCACATTCAAAGGATCTACAACTTTCACATTTAAAGGACCTGAACCATAATCATAAGTCGCACTTGGAGCAAAACCTGTGGTTAGAATTTGTGTTAAAGTACTTTCCGTAAATTCTAAAGAATTATTTCCATTTCCTGTTCCATCCAATCTTGTAATTTGTGGAGTTGAACCATAAAATAAACTTTGAATTGTCCCTCCAGCTTCTGGAATCGGATTGTGTGGAATTGCTTCTATCGTCTTGATTTCTCCAATTGTTGCTTTTCTACTAGCTAAAAAAGGCTTTTTCTGTCCGTCTAATTGTTGAGGGTCAGACGGATCATAATTTTTATAATTGTTGTAGGCATAAGAAACAGCTAAATAGTAGTAACGCTTGAAATTGACCAACGTTCTATTTCCTTGGGCGAATAAATCTTCATTTACACTGAAACTATGTTTAATTCCTGTGTTTGAACCTTGTACTTTCTTAACAGCTACTGGCGTTTCCAATTCTTCATCGTATTCAAAGTTGATGAGCGTTGAAACATTGTCTTTGATATCGCATTGCGCTACCAATCTCGCTTTAGAAACATCTTCAATTTGAGATGCAGAAACCGAAGAACTGGTAACTTGATAAATCATATATCCTTGAAAGTGATAAAATTTATCTGCGGTTGAATCTGCAGCAGAAATGAAGGGATCAAATTCTGTATAATCTTCTTTGGCATTATTTGAATTTATTGGATTTGAAAGTGTTAAAATCAACTCATTTTCCAATTCTTGAATTTTCAAATCTGGCGCATAAGGTCCGTCAAGCACTTTGAAACAATTTTCAAATAACGCTTGTGCTTTGTCATCGGCCCTTCTCAACACTTCCACTGAAGCAAAAGGTCCACCACTGTTTGCACGTGCCCAAACTACTCCAACTGTGATATTGTTCACAGCACCAGGTTTCAAAACGAATGGTCCTGCAGACTGTACAAATCTCCTGTCATAAGGTTGATTTCCTGCAGTTTCTTCTGTCCATGGAATTTGAGGATTTCCACCAGTTCCCCAACCCAAAGGATCTGTATCACCGGGAAACATGAAATCACAAGGAACTGTAGGATCAGCTTCTTGATCAGCAATATATCCACTCCCTCCGTAATAAAATGGCGTTCCATCTTTCCAAAATCCGCGCAAATAATTGTAAAAATCCGAACCAGTTATTGGATCAGTTTGATTTGGATTTCCACCTCCACCTGTATTAACATAATACAAAAATCTTCGCATTCCAAATCGCTCGTTGTCAATAATTCCATCACCATAACCAATTCCGTTTAATGCTTCATTTGACCCAATTCCAAAGGCGTTATCGATATTGTCATTGTCTTGATAAGGTCCTTCAAAAAAATCAACACCTACCGAAGGTGGATTAATACCATATCCTTTGAATCCGCTGTTGTCACCATCATAAGAATCTCCATTATAAACATATGCCAAACCACGATTTACATCACAACCTACATAATCATCAAACGGATCTCCCAATGCGGCATCGGCGAAAAAGCCAAAATAGGTGTTGTAAAGCGTTTGCGTTCCGCGATTGATCAATTCATAATTGTAAAAAGTCATGTTATTGATTTCATCATTTGTTGCAAAGGCAAAAGCTTGCGCACGAATTTCCATACCAATCGGATCAGCGCCAGTTTCAGTGTGGATATTTCCTTTGTCGTTCATGATCCACCAAAAGTTTTCGTCGCCGTAAAGACTAACTTTTCTATCAACGCTGCAAACTTTGTCTTTTTTGATATCATACCAAGGAAAATCTCCATTTTCCCAATTGTAATCTCCATCATTGTCTCTATCGTAAAAGGGCGCTAAATAATAATCTTGACCCAACGAAACATCTCCATGTGCAGGCCATTCTTTGATGATTTTTGGGACAGAATAATTTGGAAAATTCTCTGTTTGCGTATTTGTTCCATTTTCTAAATCATACAATCCAGATTCGTACCAAGCATCAAATTCGCGAACCATGTCCTGCGTGGTTGTATAATGTTGATCATATTTTTGACAAGTTTCATAATCTGTAATAGCTGCACCTTGAGAAATTGGTCCCGTCCAATAATCTTGACCATTTCTATAGCGCAAAGCGGCTAGTTTTAATTGTCCGTTGATGTCCGTTCCACCCAACCACAAAGCAGCAGTAAAAAGTGCCATGATTCCTGAATTTTTAGGAACTTCATATTGAGAATAATTTTGCCCAGGAACTTGCCACAAATTTCCAGCAGTATGAACCATCGCTTTCACATTGTTTGTCTGCAAAAAAGTTGTCGCTGTTGGAGGAGCGCAATTTGCAGCACGTGATTCAATGACTTTTGGTGTTTTTCCAAGATAGTTTTGAGCCATCAAGGAAAACGGAAATAAAAACATGAATATTTGAAGTAGCTTCATAAGTCCTAGCATCTTTGAGCGCTAAAGATAATGATTTTCTCAAAAATATTCTAGAATTGTTGAAATGCGCAGATTTAACACAAAACAGATGTAAAATGTTAATTCAATCGTCAAACATGTAATAACGATTCTCATTCAAATCGTCAATCTGGTCCCAAGTGGCTGACTGGTTGTAAAACTCAACGGTTCCATCATTGTAAATGATCCAATTAAAAGAACCTGCTAGATTGCTATAATCCACTCGGTAACAACAATCATTCATTTTGTAGATGGAAAATTGCACATTTCTATTCCACTTATTGAATGTTTGAACTTCTATTTCCTTTTCTACAGGAAGAATAACAAATCCATTTAGCACATACCAATTAAAATGCATTTCAAAAAAATAGTTGGTATAGAATTGATTATCAAAAAAGGTAAACGTATAAAAATTGCCTTCCAATTTCATTTTTGAAGGATACTTCCAACCGAGTTTCTGAAATAAAAGAAATAAATCTTTCACATATTTATTGGTTGTGTCGCAAATATCAGCGCCTTGAAACAGATTTTTTTGAAGCTTAAAATCTATACTTTTTGAAAATTTTCTGTTTGTTGCAAAAGGGAAATCCAACCCACTTTTCCAATTTTTCTTGAAATAATAAATTGCTTGCGCAATAGAATCTATTTGCTGGTTGTTAAGTTTTTGAAAATACTTATTCCCGTATCTATTGAGATACTCATATGTAATTTGACGGTATTGTTCTTTATTTACCAAACCAATCCAATCTAAATTTTCAATTTTTGCTTCTTTGAAAGATTTATCAATACAACCATGGTCATATTTCTGCTGAAAAAGCAAGTTTCCTTTCGAATCATATTCACTACAAATTCCATCACGCAATCCTTTTGAATAATTGTAACGAATCAAAATATTCCCTAAACTGTCAAATGTTTGATAATGTCCATGAAGGAGGCCATCCAAGCGCTGCAATGATTTAACTTTTATACCATTACTCGCATAGGTTTCCTCAAATCTCTCTTTATTCTTTGAAAATATAAAAGAAATTAATTCTCCATTTTCATGAAATTTCTTTCCTGAATATTCATTAAAATCTTGACCGGAGGTAGAAGAAACTTCAGACAATAATATCCCGTTAAAGTTCCATTCTTTTGATGAAACAGTTGTACGTTTTCCTGCGGGATTAGCAGCCTCGACAGACATATTCAGTCTCGCCATCTTTCCGTTGTTAAAATATTCTACGTAAGATGTATCATTTTCTTGTTGGTTGAATTTAATAGATTGCACTTTCCCGTCTTCAAACCATTTTTTGTGGAAAGTACCGTAATCTCTATGCGCAAGGATATCAAACTCTTCAATCAAAACCCCTTTTGCGTTCCAAACTTTTTGGAATCCATTTCCTTTTTGATCCATGAATACTTCCAGAGTTTTAATGCCATTTTCAGCCCATTCCAACTTATTTGGTTTGAAAAGATGATCAGACAAAGTATCATACGTGTGCTGGTAACGAAGTGCTCCTGAAGGATAATATCCTTTCCAAACATCCACTTTCATATTTCGTCTATAATGCAATTCCTCGAATAATTTTCCATTGAAATCATACACCAACCAATCTCCATCTGGATCATCACCGTTAAAATAACCTTGCTTGAACACTTTTCCGTTGGAATGATATTCAGTAAACTTTCCTTGTCTAATTTCATGTACAAAAAAGTTTGACTGGAAAACTGCTTTGTAATTTACGTTCTCCTTCAGATTCCCAGCATCATCATAACTCTTGTAGTCACCAAAACGTGCCGTCAAATAAGTATAGCCTTCATCATCCACGGTGTGTGGCGGATAGTTTTTCTCGTTGTATTGATCAATTTCACTTCTCCGAATAAACGCCATGTAATACGAAAAACGAGGATAGCCATTCGCCCAATATTCTTGACGAAATTCACATCTTCTGCCTGATTTATCTACGTAATATTTAGAACTGTACTCAATTTTGCCATTCTCATAGTAAACGATCAAAGTAGCAATGGTAGAATCTTTTATTTTATTTAGTCGATTATATCTTACTCGCGGTTTAAAATTTGTAAAATTCAATTGCTCTTCAATCAATTTTCCTTTTTCAAAAATGCGTCGTTCGTATAGTGTTCCATTGAATCTACTTTCGCAAGCTCCGTCCAACGGTGTTTGCATATTATCTTGGTAAAAAGTACTGAAATAATAATTTCCGCCTTTTTTATTGTGCGATTTGAAGGTGCAATTTTCTTGCGCGAAAATAGTGGAACTCCAAAAAAGGACAAGAAAAATAAAATACTTCATGATGGGAAAATACAACCAATAATTCAATTAGTTCAATCCATTGTTTTTACAAAAGTTGAAATCAATGTCACAATGTCCAAATATTCATTGAAAGAAAGCGCTTCGTAGGTATCTAAAACATCATGATAATGCTTGTTGTTTCCCATGGTATAGATGAAAAATGCTGGGACATTATTTTCTGTAAACCAATAATGGTCGGAATTCGCTGCTTTTCCCCGAATCTTGATTTCTTTCAATAAATGCTTTTCTTCATTGATTTTTATCAATTGATCAAATTGGGTTTTGAAAACACTTCCATTCACAACGGTAACGCCATCTTCGCCACTTCCCATAATGTCTAAATTCAATAAGAACTTGATTTTTTTCAATTTAAAAAGTGGATGATTCACATAATAGTTTGAACCGATCAATCCAGCTTCTTCGCCAGCAAAAGCGATGAATACCAAATTGTAATCCACTGGATTTTGTTTGAAATAATCCGCCAATACAAAAAGCATCGATGTTCCACTGGCATTGTCATTTCCTCCAGGAAAATAAGTCGCATTTCCCATTCCGCCTAAATGATCGTAATGTGCAGAAAAAACAATTGTTTTCTTGAAGAATCCTTTCGCAGGCATTTTGGCGATTACATTGTTGGCAACATGATTCTTTTTGAATTTTGCTTCAATATTGGTTTGAATGATTGAATTTCTATCGAAAGCGGCGCTTTGAATGTAGAAAAAACCATGTTTATGCTGTTCATGTTCAACCGAAAATGTAAATTTTTCTTCGGTAACAATGACTACATCAAAAATCTCAGCCAATTGCCGTGACAAAATTTTTATCTCATTTAAAGTATCCTTCGCAGTGTTGGAACAGTCAAAGACAATTGAATTATAAGTAGCATCTTCCTTCATTTCCGCCATCGCAGCACTCCAAAAATTCGGATTCGTAAAGTCTTTTCTCGATAAATATTTATATTTCAATACGCTACTGCTATTTCCAGAAGCTGGATCTACCAAAAAATCTATGCCTGGCTTCAATATTTTGTCTCCTAATTTCACTTCCATTTTTCCAGGAAATGTATTGACATCGAAAGTAAAAGGTTGTAAATAGGAATCCGAGATTTGTTTTAACCCGCGCTTTTGAAATTCTTTGACTAAAAATTGTGCTGCAAGCGAATCACCAGACTTGATATATCCGCGACCGAAATAAGTTTCAGAACACAATTCTTGTGTGATTCTTCTGCCTTCATTGAGCGCATCAGGCTGAATAGTTGGATTTGATTGACTCGATGCTAATTGAAAAACGAAACAAACAATGAATAAAATTCCAACTTTCATTTTCCTGATTTTTACAAATATCTTCTTTCCACTTTCTGGATAAATTCAGCAGTTAAATTGCTTTCTAAATCCCAACTGTATTGCTGTGCATATTGCGCCAAGACTCTTTTCGCTGCTGAAAAATCTGATTGGTTGTCTAATTGCTCAATTGCTTGATTAAAGGCTTCACTTGAACCTTTGAATAATTCGCGGATACATTGTAGTTTATCATTCAATCCAAAACAGCCCACTAAGGTTTGTAATTTAGATGACATCAATCTAGAACTCAAAGAATCATCAGTATTTGAATAGCGGTTGAAAATTTCTGCATCAAAATCTGCTGCTGGTTCTGCAATTGGTTCTGGTTCACTAAAAATGGGCGTACTCTCAACTTCGAAAGATTCATCAGCAATTTGTTCTGAAATTTCAGGAGCTGCATTTACCTCTTCAACAATGGGTTCATCAAAAATACTTGCTTCCAATTCAGGTGTTGGTTCAATGACCATTTCTGGAGAAAAAATATCTTCTTCCGCTTTTTCAAACATGTCAAAATCGAAAACTGGTTCATCATTTACAACTTCTTCTTTTTCATGCTCCAAAATCTCTTCTTCTACCTCCTCAAAAGATAAAATATGTGGTTCTTCAGAAATTGCTTCCTCTTCCAAAGCTTCTTCCATTGCAGTCATGGTTTCTTCAATTTCCACTTCCACAGGAACAACTGAGACACCGAAAATTTTCTCTTCATAAGATTTATAACGCAAAATCAGCGCACGTTCATGCAATTCACGAGTCAATTCTACAAGCGTTTCCATTTCATTAGCCGTTAAACTTCCAGTTTGAATATTTTCAAAAAGCGCTTGAATTGAGGATACTATTTCTTCTTTTGAACCAAATTTTGACATCTCTTTTTTCTTAAAGTAATTTTCAACAAATAGACCAAGTTGCTAACCAACTTAGAAAGTGCCGGTATTTTAACACCTAACTTAGCGTTAAAATTATGAAATGTTGTGCAAGTGAAAATTGAATTCTTGAAAATTTCTCACGGGTAGAATGTTGATAACCCTATAAATTAGCGTATGTATTTGGAACACTTTCCCATGGAGGGCAGACAACAAGGTTGGATCGAGGTAATTTGCGGATCGATGTTTTCAGGAAAAACAGAAGAATTGATTCGAAGATTGAAAAGAGTTGAGTTTGCCAATCAAAAAGTGTTGCTTTTCAAACCAAAAATTGACAATCGCTATGCAGAAAGCGCCGTTGTAAGTCACAAAGGGTCGAGCCTCGATGCTATCGTGATCGAAAAGTCAAGCGAAGCACTGAAAATTTGGAAAAATGAACGTGTAGTTGCTTTTGATGAAGCACAATTTTTTGATGAAGAAATTGTACAAATCTCCACAGAATTGGCTCGCAAAGGAGTTAGAGTAATTTTCGCTGGTCTTGATATGGATTATTTAGGAAAACCTTTCGGACCAATGCCCCAACTTTTATGTATCGCTGAATATGTTACCAAAGTGCACGCAATCTGTGTTTCATGTGGGAATTTAGCCTACGTTTCTCATAGAACAGTTTCAGAATCAGGCCAAGTTTTGGTGGGTGCTGTAGAAAAATATCAACCACTTTGCAGGGGATGCTACAATAAAATTGCACATTAATTTAAGATACTTTGTGATTCTTAAAATTGCTATTTTTAAGAAATCTCGAAAAATAAAATACATTTGTACTAAAATCAAGTGTTTTGAAAATCAATCTTTCTGTTAAGGTATTTGCTGAAATTATTGGGGCAAAATTTGAAAAAGAAAATCATGAAATCATCCAAATGATTGCATTTGATTCGCGCAAAATTTCAAATCCTTCAAACACTGTATTTTTTGCATTTCAAGGTGAATTTAGAAATGGCCATGATTTTATTCAAGATGCTTACAACAAGGGAATTATTACTTTTGTTGTAGACTCAAGTTTCGATACAAGCAAATTTCCTAACGCCACTTTTTTAGTTGTTTCGGATCCATTGATTGCATTACAAAAACTAGCGAAATTTCACCGATTAAAATTCAATTATCCTATTGCTGCCATTACTGGTAGCGTTGGAAAAACAATTGTCAAAGAATGGATTTATCATTTGATTTCAGGAGAGAAAAAGGTAATTCGAAGTCCGAAAAGTTACAACTCACAAATTGGTGTGGCACTTTCGCTACTGTCTTTGGATGAAAATGCTGATTTAGCAATCATCGAAGCTGGTATTTCAAAAGCAGGTGAAATGGAACAATTGAAACAAATGATTGAACCAACTATTGGTATTTTTACTGCATTTGGTTCAGCTCATCGATCTAATTTTGAATCTATTGAACAGCATTTGGATGAAAAATTATCCCTTTTCGAGAATACAAATCCTACGCTCATCCATGAATCGATTCATTTATCCAAAACCAATTTGGAAAAAGTTCATGGCAAAATAGTTGAAAATCAAAAATTCAATTCATTTCTAAAACAGTCGCCTTTTCAAGATAAAGCAAGCGTAGACAATTTATCAATTTGCATTGCTTTTGCACTGGAAATTGGAATCAATGAAAATATTATTGAAGAAAGAATCAAAGATTTACCACGGTTGGCGCTTCGAATGGAAACTTTTGACGGGATTAATGAAAATTTGATAATTAACGACACTTACAACCTGGATTTAGATGCACTTTCGCAATCTTTAGAATTTCAATTGAGCATTGCAAATGGAAAAAAAAGAGTTGCGATTTTGGCAGCAGATTCTTTGAATGAAAATCAAAAAATAGAGATTCAAAATACCTTAGAAAAATTCAAATTAGATGAAGTATTTTTCATTTCAAATGAAAATTTACCTTCTTTTGACAAAATTCAGCATTCTGTTGTTTTGATAAAAGGAACCAGGGCTTCTCAATTGCAAAAAATTGCGCGTTTATTTCAGCTTAAAAAACACAAAACAAGGGTTGAAATTGATTTTTCAGCTGTTAAAAACAACCTCAATTATTTCAGATCTTTAACTAAAATAGGGACTAAAATGTTGGTGATGGTGAAAGCTTCTTCCTATGGTTCTGGCGCTGAAAAAATGGCTGAATTCCTCGAAAAAACAGGCGTTGAGTATTTGGGCGTTGCCTATGCGGATGAAGGTGTTGAACTAAGAAAACACGGAATCCAACTTCCTATTTTGGTCATGAATGCTGAGGAAGAAGGATTCGACGACATCATACAGTATAATTTGGAACCGGCGATTTTTTCATACAAAATGATGGATGCATTTGTAAAAGCATTGATCATGGAAAACATTGAGAACTATCCTGTTCATTTGAAATTTGACACAGGAATGCGACGATTGGGATTTGCGCCTTCCGAAGTAGAAAAAGTGGTTGAATTATTTCAAGCACAACCAGAAATCAAATTGAAAAGTGTTTATAGTCATTTGGCAGATTCAGACAATCTATTAGATGCTTCCTATTCCTTGGAACAAATTTCCATTTTCGATAAGATTTGCAATTATTTGAGTCAAAAATTAAACTATCAATTTGACAGGCATTTGCTTAACACAGAAGGAATTGCAAGATTTCCAGAAGCTGATTATGAAATGGTTAGATTGGGTATTGGGATTTACGGTTATAGCATCAATCCAGACATTCAGAAAGATTTACAACCCGCAATTGCTTGGAAAAGCATTGTTTCGCAAATCAAAACAATTTATCCTGGAGAGAGTGTTGGTTACAGCAGAAAATTCGTTGCCACAGAAACAAGAAAAATTGGCGTTATTCCAGTCGGTTACGCAGATGGTTTCAGACGTTCACTTGGAAACGGAAAAGGTGGTTTTGTGATTCAAGGAAAATGGTGTCCAGTTGTTGGCTCAGTTTGTATGGATATGACGATGGTTGACGTCACTGAAATTGAAACTTTTGAAGGTGATGAAGTAGAAATCATAGGGAAAACACAAACGCTTCAAAATTTAGCTGAAGCGATGGAAACCATTTCTTATGAAGTTTTGACATCCATTTCAAAACGCGTGCAACGAATTTATTTGGAAAATTAATCCAGCATTAATTCAAATTGAAAATCAGTACTTTTGTTTAAACCAAATTAAAAAGTTAAATATATGATGAGTTACACTTTATTTCAATTCGGTCCTTACAAGGTTTGTCTTTGGAATTTAATTGCGCTTTTCATCATTTTTTTCATCGCATTTATTCTGCGAAAATTGATTCATCAATCGATGAAACGCTACCTGATTGGTGCGAATATTAAATTGGAAGGAAGAAGGGCTACTTGGTTAAAAGTACTTAGTCAAAGCATCTATATATTGGCATTTTATATTGCCATTTATAGTTTTAACATCAACAATGAAGAAATTACCTTTACTGAATTTCTAGAATACGACATCCTAAAATCCAACAGAATACGGGTCAATTTTTCTCAAATTATTTCCGTCATTGTGATTATTATCGCGGCGAGAATGGTTATTAATTTCTTGAAACTTTACTACAACAAGAAGTTTAGGGGTAAATCAGATTACAATCCGAGCACTGAATATGCCTATGTACAAATCAGTAAATACATTATTTACATCATTGCATTTTACCTTTGTCTGCAAGAATTAGACATCAATGCTAGCGTATTTTTAGGTGGTTCAGCTGCATTGTTGGTCGGTTTAGGACTTGGTTTACAAGATGTTTTCAAAGATTGGTTTTCAGGGTTGATTCTACTGTTTGAAGGAAGTTTAAAAATTGGCGATATCATTGAATTGCAAGACTCTAAATTCAAAGAACCAATTGTAGCAAAGATTTTAAAAATCAATGTGCGAACCACCCAAATTGAAACGCGAGATGGCAATGTACTTTTGATTCCAAATGCGAAATTGACGCAAGAATACGTCGAAAACTGGACTCATGGCACAGATCTTTCAAGATTCATAATCAACGTAACAGTTGAATATCAATCTAATACTGAATTGGTTTGTACACTTTTGAAACAAGCTGCAATGAGTCATCCTAAAGTGAATAAATCTGAGCCTGTATTTGTTAGAATGAAAGACTTTGGCGACAAAGGGTTGGATTTAGAATTGATTTTTTGGGCGGATCAAGGTTGGGAGGCGAACAATTACAGGTCTGAAATTCGCTTTGAAATCGACCGTCTATTCAGGCAGTATGGAATCGTTATTCCTTTTCCGCAGCAACATCTTGTCATTGAAAAGAAAGGGGAATGAAATTAGAACTTTGTGCTGGAAATGAACAAGCTGTTAGAATCGCTCAACAATTTTCTTTTTCAAGAATTGAACTTTGTCAGCAGTTAGAAATTGGTGGAATTACGCCTTCAATTGGATTGCAAGAATTTTCTAAAAACATCATTGAAACGCATGTGTTGATTCGACCTAGAGGTGGAAATTTTGAATACAGTTCGGACGAAAAAGAAGTCATGCTCAAAGACATTCAATTCTCTCGATCTATCGGCATGCACGGAATAGTTGTTGGAGCGCTCACAAGCGAAAATAAACTTGATGAACTATTTTTGAAAGAAGCAGTCAAAAGTGCGGGTGCTATTCCTGTTACATTTCATAAAGCATTTGATGAGGTAAAAAACTGGAAAGAAAGTCTTGAAAAACTTATTGAATTGGGCTTTCGACGCGTTTTAACTTCTGGACAAGCGTTGAATGCTTCAGAAGGTATAAATCAATTGATTTCCATGAAAACTTTTGCAAAAAACCGCATTGAAATCATGGTAGGTGGAGGAGTAAACGCTGAAAATATTTTTAAAATAAAAAATAATGTCGCTCCAAATGCCATTCATTTTTCGGGAACTTCTTTGAAAAAATTGGGCAATAATGCGCGATATTCTGTCGAAACTTTACAACCTGACTTGATTAAAATACTTGATATTTTAAAAGCTTTTGAAGGAAAATAGCACTTATTTTTTATTGACTTCTTTGATAAACAAAATAGATTGTATCGTCAATAAAAGCGAGAAAAGTATTATTGATGTAAATGCCCAATAGCGAGGATCAGAAAATTTTCCAAAAATCAAACTTGCAATTAATGCCAACATGGATAACAT
>JBFYPS010000175.1:0-9667 GCA_041303135.1 Crocinitomicaceae bacterium
CGGAAGATGGTTCTGATCGTTGGGAAAAATTGTTGTTGTTGAGTGGTTCTTTTATTCCTTTTGCATATTTGGCAAAAACTAAAATTATTTGGTTTTATGATGAAGTTGCAGCATTTACTCCTAACGCGAATGAATTGGCTTATGTGTTAGAATTTTGGGGTAAAATTAGTGCATTGACATTGGTTTTAGGTTTGTTTTTCTTGGTGATTGGATTTGCTATTAACGCGCGTCCACAATTCAAATATGTAAGTAGAAATTTAGGATATTATTTTGTTGGAATTTTCATTTTGATCAAATTGATTTTGGTCAATGGATCTGATAAAGTATTGTATGGCGTATTGATTGCTTTGATTTTAATTTTCGCAATTTCTTTGATTATAACTTTACAAAAAGCTTTCAAATTTGGAAAGTTGAACATTAGAAAATGGGCCATGTTATTGAGTGCTTTGGTTTTATATTGGGGCGTATTATCCCTGCCTATTGACAACAAAGGATTGATTATTATTGGAATTACGATTCCGCACAATATCCAATACTTGGTATTTGTGGGACTTTTTAATAAAAAGCATTATGCCAATTCAACCAAAAATCATGGTTTGGCAACAATTCTGAGTCAAAAAGCCATTTTGTTTTTTATTGTTTCTGTGATATTTGCATTTGCCTTTGAGCTTGGAAGAACGGGCACCAATTTGAATTTATTTACGCAGCCCGATGCTTTTATTTTGAAGAATATCGTTGCGTTTTTGTTTCTTTCCTTGGTCATGCATCACTATTATTTAGACGCTGTGATTTGGCGAGTGAGAAAGGACGAAGATTTAGGGAAAGATATTTTTGGTTTTAAGAAAGGGAAATAGGCATTTCCTTCAAAAGTTAAATTTCACCCTTTTTTTCCGACATTAACAATTTATTAAGAAAAAAAAATTAGCTTTATGCTAGCATAACAAATTTTGTGGTGCTAAAACGATTTTTTAGTCTAATAATTGAAAATGAAAACTATGGAAAAACGATTACTTTTATTGTTGTTTTTTGTTCCCTTAATGCTTCGAAGTCAGGGATTTCAGGTTAATTTACAAGGACAAAAACAACAAGCCATGGGAAGTGCAGGAACGGCTCTTGTTCAGGATGCAACAATCTTGTTTTACAATCCCGGCGGTGCAAGTTTCTTAGAAAAAAGTGAAATTAATGCTGGTTTTACACCCATTTTCGCACGAGGAAAATATGTAGATGCAAATACCAATGCTTCTGCTAGAACCAATTCTCCAATGGGAACGCCTTTCAGTTTATATGGCGCTTTTGGTTTCAAAAAAGTGGAAAAATTAAAATTAGGTTTAGCAGTTTATACGCCTTTTGGAAGTACAGTTCAATGGGAAGATGGCTGGACAGGTCGTTTTGCATTGACAAGATTGGAATTGAAAGCCATTTTTGTGCAACCAACGGTAAGTTACAAAATCACAGATAAAATTGGAATTGGCGCTGGATTCGTTTATTCGACAGGAAGCGTTAATTTGCAAAAAGATATTCCTGTATTAGGAAGTGATGGCAATTATGGTCATGCAGAGTTGGCAGGTTCTGCAGCAGGATTTGGTTACAATGCAGGAATTTATTTTCAACCAACTGAGAAATTATCTTTTGGTTTAACCTACCGTTCTCAAGTGGATATGAAAGTGGATGATGGAGAAGCAACTTTTACCGTTCCAGATGCATTGAACGCAAATTTCCCTGATGGAAAATTTAGTGCAGCTTTGCCTTTGCCACAAATTGCTTCTTTTGGAGTAGCATACAAGTTTTCAGACAAATTCAACATGGCATTTGATTTCAATTATGCAGGTTGGAAAGCTTATGATACCTTGGCTTTTGACTATGAACAAAACACCACTTCTTTGTTAGATACAAAATCAGCAAGAGACTATAAAAACACGTATGCCTTTAGATTGGGTGGAAAATACATGGTGACAGAAGATTTTACTGCCATGGCAGGAATTTCTTTCAACACTACTCCAGTGAAAGATGGTTATGTAACACCTGAAACGCCAGATGCTAATAGAATTAGTTATACAGCAGGAGTAAGTTATAAATTTGGCGAGCACATTTCTTTAGATGCTTCATTTTTGTTTGTTTCCTTGCAACGTAAAGACAAAAATTTAGAAACGAATTTAGAGGGAACATTCAAAACAAATGTTTGCGCTCCAGGTATTGGTTTTAATTATAAATTTTAATAATTAACAAGATGAAATTAAAATTTGCTTTAGTTATATCAACAGCGGTTGCTTTCACGAGTTGTAAACCAAAGTTGGATGCAGATACACCAGAAAAAGGCAATATGGATCCAACAAGATTTGTTGCTCTTGGTGGTTCAACCACAGCTGGTTTTGCTGATGGTGCATTGTATGCAGAAGGTCAAGAAAATTCAATAGGAAACATACTAGCTACGCAATTTCAATTAGTGGGTGGTGGAAGTTTCTTACAACCTTTGATGCCAAGTTCTTCAGTCGGAATTGGATTTACAGGAAAATCAAAATCTATTTTAGGATATAAAACAGATTGTACAGGTGCGACTTCACTTTCACCAATTCCTTTCAATGCAGCAGGAGGAGATCTTACTGGTTTGGGAACAAGTGTTTACAGTACTCCTTTCAACAACATGGGTGTTCCAGGAATGTCATCAAATGAAATGTTCTACCCAGGTTATGGAAATCCTGCAAACGGTGCAGGAAACTACAATCCATTTTTTGCTAGAATGGCATCCAATCAAGTGACATCTACAGTACTTTCAGATGCAGTGGCTGCGAATCCTACCTTTTTCTCTCTTTATACTGGTGAGCAAGATATCTTAAATTATGCACTAAACGGCGGTGGATCTGCTGTAATAAATCCAGTAAATGGAGGAGCTGGAGTTGGTTTTGACGGAAGTATTACCACTGCTGTCACTTCTTTGACTGCAAATGGTGCAAAAGGTGTGATTGGAAATGTTCCAGATGTTACTTTATATCCATTTTTCAACACAATTCCTTACAATGGATTGAAATTAGATGCTGCAAGTGCTCAATTGTTAACCAATGCGTTGGGTCAACAAGGAATGACATTTGTGGAAGGAAGCAATGCATTTGTGATTCAAGACAATTCTTTGCCTTTAGGTGCGAGACAAATCAAACCAGGAGAATATATTTTATTAAGTATTCCATTGGATTCTGTGAAATGTAATAAAATGGGTTCTTTGGTTCCAATTCCTGAAAGATACGTTTTGACGTTGGAAGAAGTTGCTAACATTAGATCTGCTACTAATTCTTACAATGCTGTTATTAGTCAAGTTGCTTCCACTTACGGTTTGGCGTTGGCAGATGTCAACACGTTGTTGAAATCTGTTAAAACGGGTGTTATTTTCAATGGTATAGGTTTGAATGCAAACTTTGTTTCAGGCGGAACTTTTTCTTTGGATGGAATACATTTAAATCCGATTGGAAACGCAATGGTTTCTAACGTTTTTATCAAAGCAATCAATCAAACATTTGGCTCAACAATTCCCCAGGTTGATGCTACAAAATACAGGGGCGTCAAATTTCCTTAAATGTTTATTTTTAAATTTAGAATTATGAGAAAATTCAACTTTGCTTTACTTGCTGCGATGAGCTTATTTTCGGCTTCATCGTATGCACAATGTAACAATGGAAGATACGCATCAGACGTGTTTACAAATGTTACTACTACTAGTGGTATTGCTTATGGTGCAAATGCTACTTACACAGGAACTAACCAAGTTTTAACGCTTGATTTTTACGAACCAACAGGCGACACAGAAACAGCTCGTCCATTGATCATTTTTGCTCACGGTGGAAGTTTCATTGGTGGTTCTAGTACAGATGTTGATGTATCAAGTTTGTGTGATCATTTCGCTAAAAAAGGATACGCTTGTGCTTCTATCAATTACCGTTTAGGGTTTTTCCCATTTGATTCAGTAAACGCTGTAAAAGCGGTAGCAAGAGCAGTTCAAGATATGAAAGCTTCGATTCGTTTCTTCTACAAAGACAGCAAAGAAGGCACAAATTTGTACAAAATTGACACAAACAATATTTTTATCGGTGGAAGTTCTGCAGGAGCGATTACAGCTTTACACACAGCTTACTTGGATAAAACTTGTGAATTGAATGCTTATTTAACGCCAGCAACTGTTGCAACTTTAGGAGGAATTGAAGGAAACAGTGGTAATCCTTGCTATTCTACGAAAGTAAATGGTGTAATCAATTTGTGTGGTGCTTTGGCAATCTACGGATGGTTGGAAGCTGGTGATTTACCAGTTTGTTCAATGCACGGAACAGCAGATGCAACAGTACTTTACAACCGTGGAATTGTGAATCCTGGAATTCCATTGATTTATTTGGATGGAAGTAGAATGGTTCACGAACAAGCGGAAGCAGTTGGTGTTCAAAGTAATTTTTACACTTGGTTAGGCGCTCCTCACGTTCCTTACGCTGGAACAGGTGCGACAGAATTGGCTTACATGGACACAACAGTTAACTTCATCCGTGATTATTTAGTGGATCGAATTGGTTGTACAGAAACGCCATTGCAAGCGCCAAATGCTACTGCTGAAACTGCAACTTTATACGGTTACACAGGATGTACAGCAAACGTTCCTTCAGTATTTTGTACTGAAGCAGGAATTGATGAGGTTACCAATGAATTAACTCATTCAGTTTACCCAAATCCAGCGGATAATTTCATGACAATTGTTTTTGCAGATGTTAATGAAACACACACAATTCAATTATTGGATTTATCTGGACGTGTAATGAAGTCTATTCAAACTTCAAATGCAGAATACACAATTGAAAAAGGCAATTTAAATGCAGGGAACTATATTTTGAAAGTTTCTAATAATTTAGGTCAAGTTAGTATTCAACATGTAATGTTCTACTAGTCTGAACCAATTTTCAAATGAAAGCCTCCTTGAAAAAGGAGGCTTTTTTGTGCGCTTAAGTTAATGAGAAGGAGAATTTATTTTGAAAGAAATTCAATAAATTTCTCTTGTTGAAATTGCTTTTTCCATTTTTCAACTGCTCTAATTTTTGTTACAATTTCACCTCGATTTTGAATTGCGTTTGGTAAAATGGTCTCAAAGTTTGCAAGATTATAGAAAACACTGCTGTTTTGTAAATCTTCAATATCGCGGTAGCTTTCGTGCATCAACAATGGAATTTGATAACTATATGCCAAATTGAAGGCACCAGAAATTTGATTGGAAATATATTGTTCAGCACTTTGCGTATCTGGATGAATCAAAGGACACAAAAAATCTGATTCTCGAATGTAAGCATTAAACAAATCTGGCGCGATAAAATCATTGAATGTTACCACCTGATTTGATCGATTCATGGCTTGAATTTGTGCTTTGAAATTCAAAACTTCTTCTTTGTTTTCATCGCTTTTGCCTAAGAACACAAATTTGATATTTTCATCACCTGTTTTTTCCAAGATCGAAAGAAAACCTGTCAAATCTTTGCGTCTGTTTTCGACTCCACCTACAATGGTAATCCAAGTTTCTGAAGGTCTTTTAGTGATTTTTAGCTCAAATTCGGGATAGTCCAAAGGATAAAAACTCTCCACCTTTAATTTCTTTGGAATCGTAATTTTATCTAATAAAAAATCGCTGAGAAGTAAATATTTCTTGATTTTACGGTGAATGATTTTCTGCGTAAAACTCCCTTGAAACTTACGAATAGTGTGAATAATCCCAATAAATTCAACTGATTTTGGAGCCGTCATGCACAAGTTGCGAATGTGTCCACCTTGTGCGGTATTTAGCACAGCTTTTTGAAAATCATTGCTTTTGAGGAATTGGTTGATTCCTAAGATCAGTTTGAAATCCTCCCAAGCTTTTTTGGTGAAATCTACCACTAAAATCGCGTCCACATATTTTTCGAAATGCGGATTTCTTGCCTTGATTTCAGGAGTGCAAATCAATGTAATTGAGGTATTTATTGCTTTCAAGGCAATCATTTGTGTCAACATGCATTCTTCGTGTGAACCACCTAATTCAATCAGGGCAACTTTCATCCTCTCTAAAAATTTGTTTGAGATTTCAACAATGATTGTTTCGAAACCTTTTCCAATGCAAAGTAAATCAAAATATTGATGTGTTAATTTTGTAAAATGCAGTTGGTTCGAATTTTACTATTATTGCTGCTGGTTATTCCAGTAACAATTAACGCACAAAAAAAGCGCATTTCCGTTTTGATTGACGCTGGACATGGCGGAAGTGATCCTGGGCATTTATCGGCAAATAGTGCGCATTTACAAGAAAAGGAATTGAATTTAATTATTGCAAAAAAAGTTGGAAATTATCTAACCAATAATCTGCAAAATGTAGATGTGACTTACACCCGAACATCCGACGAATTTATTAGTTTAGACGCCCGTGTTGAAAAAGCGAATAATGCTGATGTAGATTATTTTATCAGTATTCATTGCAACGCTAGTGAAAAAACAAAAACCCATGGAACTGAATGTCATGTCCATACTTTCGATTCAAAAAAATCTGTCGCTTTAGCAAAATGCATCGAGAAGGAGTTTTCGGGAAAAGCAGGTAGATCTTCTCGCGGTGTCAAAGACAATGGAGATAGAGAACATACTTTGCAAGTATTGAAATATACCAAAATGACCAGTGTTTTGGTTGAATGTGGTTTTTTGACCAACACGAAAGAAGCCAATTATTTAAACACAACCGAAGGTCAAGACATCATTGCTTCCGCTTTGTTTCGAGGGGTTAGAACACATTTGCAAAAAGAATTTCCAAAGATTTCCTTCACCAAAAAAGTAGAGAAATCCAAAGTAAAAACTGAAACTGCCGAAACTAAAAGCGGGTCTTTTTATGTTCAAATAACTTCATCTAAAGATTGGATTGATACTGATCATGAATCTTTTAAAAGGACAGGTGAAAAAGTAATTCGAGAAAAACTCAATACAACAAGTGCCTATAAATACCGTTACATCATTGGTTCTTTTGATTCTAAAAGTGAAGCAAAGGTAGTTTTAGCTAAAGTCAAGACAAAAGGATTTCCCGATGCCATCATCATTGAGAAATAAAGCCTTACTTTTGGTCAATTTATTCATTTTCAATGAAATTTATTCACAAACTTCCATCTCAAAGTAAACTACAATGGTTTTTTCTGTTGTTGATTTGTGTATTTAGTGTCTTTTATCTTCAGCGAAAAAACGGATTGTCAACTGTAATTAGTTCTGATGGAAGTGGTTATTATGCTTATTTGCCTGCTTTGTTTATTTATCACGATAATCATTTTGAAAAAACAGCCAAAGCAGAGAGAGAAATTAGGAATTTAGACAATCAGCAGCATTACATAATTCTTGATCAACATGGCAAAAAATACAATAAATGTTTGCCAGGAATTGCCGTTTTACAGACACCATTTTTCTTGCTTTCAAGCTTTTTTGCTTGGATTTTTGGTCAAGCAATTGATGGTTATTCTGACATTTTTATCATTGGATTTTATCTTGGAAGTTTATTTTACACCTTGGCGGGAATTTTTATTTTCAATCAAGTGTTAAAACGTTTATTTCCAGAATCAACTGCTGCTATCCAATGGATTGTGCCACTTTTTTACCTGGCAACTCCCTTGTTTTATTATTCGATTCACACGCCTAGTATTTCTCATGGATATTCATTTTTTCTTTTCGCACTTTTTGCTTGGTTGATTTTGAAATTGAAGGAAAATTTTTCACTCAAATTTATTGTAATCCTTGGATTCACCTTGGGTGCAATTGCTTTGATTCGACCGACTAATATTTTAGTAGTGTTGATCGTCCCATTTTTACTGGGTTCTTGGGAGGACACAAGGCGTTTTTTCACTTTGTTATTTCAACGAAAAGGGAAGTGGCTTATTGTTGGAGTTTTTGCATTTATTTCAATCATCAGCATTTTGTTTTTGTCCTGGAAATTTCAAACAGGAAATTGGATCATAGGCGCTTATAATGGGGAAGGTTTCAACTTTGGAAAACCAATGATTTTTCAATCACTTTTCAGCTTTAGAATAGGTTTGTTTTTGCATTCGCCGATCTTTATCTTGACCATTTTAGGATTGATTTTTTTGTTTTTTAAAAATCGTTTCAAAGCTATTTGGTTTTTGACTTATTTCGGAATTACTGTTTATGTAATTGCATCATGGTGGTGTTGGGATTATGAATCTTCTTTTGGCGCAAGACCTTACACGGAACATGCTGTTTTTCTGATTTTACCGATTTTTGAATTGTTAAAGCATTGGAAAAAATGGGTCGCGTTTAGTTTTGTTTTTTTCGCCCTGATTGGCGCTAATCGATTGTATGCTTCCTTAACGGGAATTTTTGTGAATCAACGATTTAGCAAACAAAATTACCTTGAAAGTTTAAATATTTGGGACAAAAAAAATCATGATCGATGGAATTTCACTTTTGCTTGTACACCTTTTGGAGAAAAAGTGAAGGAATTTAATTTAAATGCCAATCTTACTGAAATCGAAGTCAAACCTACAGATTTGTATGCAAATACTGTTGATTTTAATTTTCCATCGGATAGAAAAAATAAGCGATTTTATGTTACAGCTGAAATTGAAAAGAAGAATTTTAGTGCTGATTGGTCCGATGTTTTTTTAGTGATTGACGCCCATTCCAAGGATGAAAAACTGAGACATTATCAGTCTATACCATTGTACAACGACCGATTGGAGGGAAAGAATGATTGGACAAAATTTGTGTTTGAAGAATCAGCAGATATTGACTGTTTGAAACAATATGATGTGATTAGAATCTATATTTTTAACAGTGGTAAAAAGCATTTCATGTTGAAAAATGCGCAATTTAAAATCAATCTTTATCAAAATAGATAAACGCCGAACTGTTATTTATTGATTTTTTTGCATTCCAAAACCAGCCATATCGAATGATACAAAGCATCGCGCGAAATCCATCCTTCCAACCAATTTTTTTTCCTTGCACGTTTGTTCGCGGATTATAGGTAATCGGAACTTCTGCCCATTTCAAATATTTGATTTTAGACAGTTTTGCTGTAATTTCAGGTTCAAAGCCAAATCGATTTTCCACCAAATTTAAAGATTGAAAAATATGAGTTGGAATCAATTTATAGCAAGTTTCCATGTCGGTGATCTTAATTCTGAAAACCAAATTGCTTAATTGTGTCAAAAAAGTATTTGCTAGAACACTAAAAAAAGATCCTTCCTTTTTCTTTTTAAGAAATCTGCTGCCGTAAACGATGTTTGCTGTTTGTTCCAAAACAGGCATTAAAATGTTGTTAAAGTCATTTGGGTCTAACTCTAAATCAGCATCTTGAATGATGGTGTAATCTCCAGTAGCATGCTTAATTCCAGTTCTTAACGTTGCTCCTTTTCCTAAATTTATTTCATGGTTAATTAAGCGAACTGGATGTTTTGGAAAATCTTGTAGATATCGTTCAATTTCTTGAACACTTGAATCTGTTGATTGATCATTGACAACGATAATTTCTTTTTCGATTCCCTGAATTAAAGTAACCCCATTAACTTTCTCTAAAACTTCGTAAATTGTTTTGTTTTCGTTGAAAACTGGAATAAGAATAGAAAGTTTTTTCATCGAAAATCATTGTCAAAATGCCTATTTATGGCTCAAATCATTACAAATATAGTAG
>JBFYPS010000176.1:0-7013 GCA_041303135.1 Crocinitomicaceae bacterium
AGCAAATTGAATTCAGCCTCAAAAGAAAATCAAACTATAGACAACAATTCCAACGCTTCAAAAAACAGCAAAACAGCTCTTAAAAAAACAAGCTCAAAAACTTCAAAGCAGCTTGACAAAACTGTAAATCAGCAAAAATTTGGTAGTCCGAAGAAACTCAAAAACACTTCTCCAAACTCAAACGTTCAAAATACTTCAAAAGCAAAGACTAATGTTTCCCACACTAAAAAGAAAAAACAAAAAAAGAGTCGTAAGAAATACCCAAATAAAAAAATCAATCCTGAAGAAATAACGCCTTTAGTTTATGAACATCCATACAAATTGAAAACAGAGGAAAATAATGATGGACGAGAAACTATTGTTGCTGCAGTTGAAAAGAACGAAGATGAACAAAAAACCTCGCTAGACTCAAATACCATTGCAAATATTGATTCATTGGATAGAATTTTAAATGATTCACTGGAAGAAAACTACCGAATGGCGGATCTTCCAAAAGTCAAAAGACCATGGTTATTTAGTTTGAAAACAGGAACTTCACTTGGTTTCAATCAGCTGAGTGCTACTCCAGCCATTTCGCTCAAAGAAAAAAGTAGTTTTTTCATTCAAACAGAATTTGCCTATTATCTCAATTCAAAAATGGCACTTTCGTCCGGTCTTAATTACCAAAATAATTTTGAGAATATCTCTCAAGACCAAACAATTTTGGGCGATTCAGTGATTGTGAGTTACAATTACACCTACGTTTTAGATTCAATGCAAACAGTAGTCGATTCAATAGCCATTCCAGTTTACGGGCAAGATTCAACAACAATTAATTTTGCAAATAGTTATCAAGTTTATGCCATTGGTTTACCAATAATGTTTCAATATTCATTCGAATTTAGTCCTAAATTATTTTTGGATTTGAGTGCTGGCGCGATTTTAAATCTCCAAGGCAGTAGAACGAATTATGAATATTTAAATACTTCGAGTCGAACCGTGAATCAATTTGGGGTAAAAGCATGTTTGAGATCGCAACTCAGATATCAATTTTCCAATTGGGGCGTAAGTTTGAATACCAATTTTGGATATGACTTTAAACCAGTACAAAGTTGGGACAATGTCACACGTAAGAGAAGTTATTTAGACTTAGGAGTTGGAATTCATTATATGATTAAATAAAAAATGGACATCCAATTCAGATGTCCATTTATGATAACTACAAACAACCAACTATTTAAGAAAATTGCACGATGCAATCATCTTGTTCTACCATGGTGTTTTCTTTTAGTAAAACGCGTTTTACAGTTCCATCTTGAGGTGAATTTATTGAAGATTCCATTTTCATGGCTTCAATCACAAAAAGTGATTGACCTTTTTTCACAACATCTCCTTCGCTTACCAAAACATTCACCAACTTACCTTGCAAAGGTGCACCCACGTCATTTTGACTGGCAATTTTTGCGTGCATGATTTTGGTCACTTTGATTTGATTGTCTTTTACGATAATATTTCTCGTTTGACCGTTGATTTGGAAGAAAATTTCTCTAAATCCTTCTTCATTTGCTTCGCCCATATATCTGAAACGGATCAATGAATTTTTTCCTTTTTCCAATTCAACCATGATTTCCTCATTTGGTTTCATTGGATAATAGAAACTTGGCGTTGGCAATTTTTCAACAAACCCAAAATGATTTCTGAATGAATAGAATTCTTCAAAAACTTTTGGATACATGATGTAAGACAAATAGTCTTCTTCGGTCAATTTATCGTCAAATTTTGCGTGAAAATCTTGCATGCCTTGCACAAAATCAATCGGCTTGATATGTGCGTTCGGCTTTTCGCAATATGGCGATATTCCCTTCAAAATGATTTCTTGCAGTTTCTTCGGAAATCCTCCAAAAGGTTGTCCTAAATCACCTTTAAACAATTGTTTTACCGATTCAGGAAAAGCTAAATTCTCCCCTTTTTCGAAAATATCTTCCGCTGTCAAATTATTAGAAGTCATAAACAAAGCCATGTCTCCAACCACTTTGGATGAAGGTGTAACTTTTACAATGTCACCAAACAATTCGTTAACTACCACGTAATTGTGTTTGATTGTTTCAAATTTATCTTCCAAGCCCAATCCTCGTGCTTGCGGCAACAAATTGGAATATTGACCTCCAGGAATTTCGTGATCATAAACCTCAGCTGTTCCTGCTTTCAACTCACTTTCAAACGGATAATAAAATTCACGAACAACTTCGAAATAATTGGAATAAGCATTCAACGCTTTCAAATCAATTGGATTTTCTCTTTCGTGTCCTTGAAATGCTGCAACAAGTGAATTAAAATTCGGTTGAGAAGTCAATCCACTCATTGAAGCCAAAGCAACATCTACGACATCAACACCAGCCTCAATCGCTTTCATGTAGGTACTTGACTGAATTGACGAAGTGTCATGTGTATGCAAGTGTATAGGAATAGAAATGTGTTTTTTCAATTCGCGCACTAGCACTTCCGCTGCATAAGGTTTCAATAATCCAGCCATATCTTTGATTGCCAACATATGCGCTCCAGCTTTTTCGAGCTCCACTGCTAAATCAACGTAATATTGTAAATTGAATTTTGGTCGATTGGGATTCATGATGTCTCCAGTATAACAAATACAAGCCTCTGCCAAGGAATTTGTTCTCTCACGCACAATTTTGATACTGTGAGTCATTCCTTCCAACCAATTCAATGAATCGAAAATTCTAAAAACATCGATTCCATTTTCAGCACTTTTCTCGATAAATTTTTCCAAAACATTATCTGGATAAGCAGCATATCCAACAGCATTGCTTCCTCTAAATAGCATTTGAAGCAAAACATTCGGCGCAGCTTTTCTGATCATTCTTAATCTTTCCCACGGATCTTCGTGTAAAAATCTCATACAAACATCGAAAGTAGCTCCTCCCCAGACCTCCAACGAAAAAAGTTGAGGGAAATTCTTTGACATTCCTTCCACCACTTTCAGCATATCGTGGTTTCTCAGTCTCGTTGCAAAAAGAGATTGATGTGCATCGCGCAACGTAGTATCGGTATAAAAAATCTGTTTTTCATTTTTGATGTATTCAACAAATTTTTCTCGTCCCAATTCATTCAACAAATCTTTTGTTCCTTTTGGAAAAGGTGCTTTTTTATCAAATTGAGGAACAATTGGCTTTCTGAATACCTTATCAGGATCAAATGATTTTACATCAGGATGTCCATTTACCTTTAATTCTGCTAAATATTTCAATAATTTCGTTCCACGGTCTTTGTTATAACCAACTTGAGGAATTAATAAATGTTGATTTTCTTGAATAAATCCAACCGTCGCTGTTCCGCTGCTAAAAATATCATCATTCATCACATTGATTAAGAATGGAATATTGGTTTTAACACCTCTGATTCTAAACTCTCGCAACGTTCTTTTCAATCGCACAGCAGCACCTTTTAATGTTCGTCCACTTGCTGAAACTTTGACCAACATCGAATCAAAAAACGGAGAAATTTTAACACCAGAATAACTGCTTCCTTCATCTAATCTAATTCCGTAACCACCTGCATTTCTGTAAGCTACAATAGTTCCATAATCAGGCTTGAAATCATTTTGAGGATCTTCGGTTGTGATGCGACATTGAATTGCCCAACCTGAACATTTAACATCTTCCTGACTTTGAATAAAAATTTGACTGTGCGACAATGGATGGCCAGCAGCGATGATAATTTGAGATCTAACAATATCAATTCCAGTAATTTCCTCCGTGATTGTATGTTCAACTTGAATTCTTGGATTGACTTCAATAAAGTAAATATTTTCGTCTTTATCCACCAAAAATTCGACTGTACCTGCATTGTTATAATCAACATAGCGGGCAATTTTAGTGGCGTAATCAAATAACTTTTCTTTCGTTTCTTGTTTCAAAATCGACGGTGCAATTTCAATCACTTTTTGAAAACGACGTTGCACCGAGCAATCACGTTCGAACAAATGGACGATGTTTCCATGATTATCGCCTAAAATTTGAACCTCAATGTGTTTAGGGTTGTCGATGTATTTTTCAATAAAAATTGTATCATCTCCGAAAGCTTTAAGCGCTTCGTTTTTCGCATCCAAAAAAGACCCTGAAATTTCATTTGAAGTGCGCACAACACGCATTCCTCGTCCGCCTCCGCCTGCTGCAGCTTTTAGCATCACAGGAAAACCAATGCGTTCAGCCTCACTTTTGGCTTGCTCGGCAGTTTCCAATTTCATTTTACTGTCTGGAATCATTGGAACTCCAACCGCTTTTGCCACAACTTTGGCGGCAACTTTATCGCCCAATTGTAGCATTGCGCTCACTTTTGGACCGACAAAAATAATTCCTTCCTCCTCACAACGACGTGCAAAATTGACATTTTCTGAAAGAAAACCATAACCAGGATGAATTGCATCCACTTCATTGTCTTTCGCTACTTGAATGATGGCTTCAATATCCAAATAAGGTTTCAAAGGTTCAGATTCATCCCCGATTTGAAAACTTTGATCGGCTTTGTAACGGTGCAACGAATAGCGATCTTCGTAGGTGTAAACACAAACCGTTTGAATTTTAAGCTCCGCAGCAGCTCTAAAAACCCGAATCGCAATTTCTCCTCTATTTGCGACTAATAGTTTTTTAATTTGATGGATTTCAGGTGTTTTTTCCATTATTGATTATATGTGTTATTTGATTGTTTACAAATGGAAATCATCGAACCAAATTGAATAGAAAATTGAAGAAATGACTGGAAATTCATTCTATTCTGGTGATGATTAAAAAAATTGTTGGAGAAAAATTTATTCGGTCGGTAGTTAGTAAAACTTAAATGTAAGTTTTTTAGTAAAGTGAAGAATAATGTGGTTATCCAAGAATGGATACGCTTCGAATTCATGGCGCAAAGCTAGAGATTTTATGCCAATAAAAAGTGTGATTTTAAAAATATTTTTATAAAAATTACAAACTGTTTAAATTTTCACAAACACATTAAGTTTTGTTTTAATATTTGCGCCATGGAAGTGCATTTCAAAAATTTTGGTTCATTGTGGTACTCTGCTAGGTCTTTTTTTAATGAATCAATCTTTTCTGGTAGAGAAAGTTGCTCTTTGTCCATAGTGAAAAACAAATCTTTCAACACATATTTAGAATGTTTTACTCTTCGAGCCAATCGAGCGCGTTCTTCTCGTTGATATTGAGAAACCGTTTGTGGATTAATTAAATCGATTGCCATTTTGACCAGCGGTTTATTTTCTCGGTAAAATTGAGGCTTGTAAAGATTTTTTCGTCCTTCGTAACATTGCTGATCAAAATCGATAGATCTGATTCGGTATTGCACATCATCAAAATCGTGCGTAATTTCTACGACATAATTGTAGGAACGCATATCACCAAGCAAAGTGTAAAAGCAACGCTCATTGAATTTAATGAATTCCTTTGCTAAACGCGTTTTATTTGTCTTTGGATGATTAATTTCTGTTTTGATGAAGTCATCGCCAGGAATTCCTGAAATGTGCTCCTCAATCAAGGTATTGCTATCCACAAAATAATTGATTCGATTGGGTGATAAGATATCCTCTAGTTCTAAACCAACGATTCGCGAAATATCTGTTTTTTTAACGTAGAAATAATCGTAATTGTCGTTGAAATTATTGATAATCTTAACTCTAAAAGGATGTGAATTTCCAAAAAGACAAAAATCAACTTTATCAACGCGTAAATGTTCCATGACGGAAGTATCGCCTTCAGTTTTCAAAAGTGCATAGATGAAGCAAAGATTTCGATTGATTTCGACGAACTCGTCTTGATTGTACATGACTGTAATCCAAAGCGTGTTTCCAACAGGAAAAGAATCGTGGTAATTCAATAGCTGCTCGTATGAAAGTGGCAACTCTTTTCTTCGACCATATTTGTTCAAATATTTGGTCACATTTGGAGTTATTGGATAGCAAACTTTCTTTTTCGAAATTTCATTCATCGCATTGAAAGTTAAGACAATTGACTATTTATTCCAAATTTCCCAAGCTTTTTTGGCTTGTTCTTGCAACATGGAATAACCGTTTAGCACGATTGCACCTTGTTTTTCAGACTCTTTGAGCAAAAGTGATCTTTCGGGATTGTAAATCAAATCAACGACCAAGTGTTTGTCTGTAACCAATTCCGTTGGAAAATTTGGTTTTGAATTGACATCAGGAAAAGTACCAACAGGAGTGCAATTAACAATCATTTTACAGGCGTTTACCATGTTTTCATTGATTGACTCATAACCAAATTCGGAATTGCTTTTTGGATTTCTAGAAATAAAAATGACAGACAATCCAATATTTTTCAAAACATAAGCAATTGCTTTTGAAGCACCGCCTGTCCCTAAAATCATTGCTCGTTCGTGGTTGTTGTTCAGGAAAGGTTTGATTGATTGACCAAATCCAAAAGCATCGGTATTGTATCCAATTAGCTTTCCATTTATGTTTTTCACTGTATTGACAGCGCCAATAACTTTTGCTTCGTCGGACAATTCATCCAAAAAAGGAATTATTTCAGTTTTGTAAGGAATAGTAACACTAAATCCAGAAAATTCGGCATAAGACTTGTCTTCAATCCATTTTGCAAGATCTGTAACTTCGATATTTTCGTAGTTTGCATCAATCTGATTTTTAGCAAATAAATCTGTAAAAAACGATTTAGAAAAAGAATAATCTAATTTCTTGCCAAGTAAACCAAACTTACGCATTTTTGGATTTCATTTTAGACTTGATAACGCTTATCAGCATCGGCAATACAGATATAAAAATGATTCCCAAGCAAACTTTTTCGATGTTGTCTTTAATCCAAGTTACATTTCCTAGAAAATATCCTGCTAAAGTCAAACTAAAAATCCATAAAACTCCTCCAACTACATCAAAAGCCAAAAATCGTTTATAGTTCATTTTACCGACTCCAGCTGCAAAAGGTGTAAAAGTTCTCACCAAAGGAACGAAACGCGCCATAATGATCGCGTTGGTACCATTTTTA
>JBFYPS010000177.1:0-2698 GCA_041303135.1 Crocinitomicaceae bacterium
TCCAGTATTGAATTTATCTACCTCTTCTTGGTAACGCGCAATAACAGCAGGATTTTTTACAATCTCAGCATTTGTTCCGCCGCCTAAATCCACATTTTTACGCTGTGCCCATTCTTTAACGAATGCAAAGTTTGGCACAATGTAAGCACCAGGGAATTTCTCTCCTTCACCAATCACCATCATTTGTTCAATGAAACGCGATTCCTTGAATTTGTTCTCCATTGCTTGTGGAACAATGTACTTTCCTCCTGAAGTTTTGAATATTTCCTTTTTGCGATCTGTAATCTTTAAGAAAACACCTTCCTGAAAAATACCGATATCTCCTGTATGGAACCAACCTTCAGCGTCCATTACTTCTGCAGTGGCCGTTGGATTTTTATAATAGCCCATCATAACGTTTGGACCTTTCACTAAGATTTCACCGTCTTCAGCAATTTTCACGGAAACGCCATCAATCAATGCTCCTACCGTTCCAATGCGGATTCCTTTGTGGAAGCTATTTACTGATACTACCGGTGAGGTTTCTGTCAAGCCATAACCTTCCAGAATTGGAATGTTTGCAGCAAGGAAAATTCGCGCTAATCGTGGTTGAAGAGCTGCACTACCAGAAGCAATCGCTCTAACATTTCCACCAAGTGCTACTTGCCATTTAGAGAAGATTAATTTTCGTGCAATGGCTAATTTGATTTTGTACCAAAATGATTTTCCGACAACGTCGTATTCTTCTCCAACAGAAACGGCCCAGAAAAATAATTTGCGTTTAATACCAGTTAATTCATCTCCCTTGGCAATGATTTTATCGTAAACCTTTTCAATTAATCGTGGAACAGCAGTAAAAACTTCCGGTTTAACTTCTCGAATGTTATCACCGATTGTATCCATTGATTCTGCAAAATGAATCGAACAACCCAAGTACATGTACAAGTAATGTAACATGCGCTCATACACGTGACAAACAGGCAAGAAACTCAAGACTTTCGAATTGCTATCTGCAGGAATTGGGTCTTGACAAGCATCCACATTTGACAATAAATTACCATGCGAAAGCATTACACCTTTTGGATTTCCTGTTGTCCCAGAAGTGTAGATAATTGTCGCTAAATCGTCCGTTTTTACGACTTCCATGCGTGCATGAACATCACTTTCAGCTACATCCACACCCGCATCAACAATTGCAGTCCAGCTTTTGCATCCTTCAACCGCTTCAAAGGAGAAAATGTGTTGTAATGATGGAACTTCAGCGCGAATATTTTGAATTTTTTGAAACAATTCGTCATTGGCTAAAACGCACAATTGAATTCCCGCATCGTTCATGATATAGCGGTACTCTCCTTCAGAAATGTTTGGATACAGTGGAACGACAATGGCACCCACTTGCTGAATTGCAATATCCATGATATTCCATTCATAGCGTGTTCCTGAAACCAGCGCAACATTATCACCTGCTTTCACACCCATTGCCATCAAACCTTTTGAATAAGCCATTGCTTTGTCCAAGAAATTTTGCACTGACAAAGGATTCCAAACACCATTCGTTTTGGTAACAAACATCCGTTCATTCGGATGCGTTTTCAATTGGTAATAAGGAATATCAAATAGGCGAGTTGCGTGAATCATGATTAGTGAGTTTTGTTTCAAAAACGAATATACTAAAAACAAGTTTTTAAATGAAGTAAAAAATATAAATCCTTTCACAACACATTTTAATTACATCTCTAACTAAAAAAAAGATTCAATTATTTGCATGTAATAAATGAGAAAAAATTAATTTTGAAAACAATAACCCTATTCAACTAAGTATGAAATATTTGACAGCACAACTGTTGCGTATTTGTTTTATTATAGCAATTTTAGCGATAGTTGTTTCTTGCTTTAATTCTTCTTTTTCAAAGAGAAAATATACAAAAGGTACATATAAAGATCGCATAGAGATTAATTCTAGAAATCATGAAAATGGCGATGGCGACCGTGATGAGCAAGGTAGAGCAGAGGAAGATAGCAGTGAGGAAAATGAAGAATCGTTGGCTCAAAAGACCGTTTCATCCAGTACTGGAAAAAAGAATACAACTGTCCACACGGATTATGTGAATTCCACAGAAACACACCATAGTTTACATTCAAATAAGGCTAAATCTAAAGTAGATTCCTTTCAGAAAGTCAAGGTAGTAGAATCAGTTAAAAAGGCAACAGAGAATGTAAAATCTACTGTCGGTGAAAAAAAATCTAAAAAGGCAGCTGATTTCTATTGGAGTGATTTTGGCTGGATTATGATGGCTGTTGGACTTCTTCTAATGCTAATTACAGCAATAGTGATGCTTTTTACAGGTGGAAGTGGATGTGTTTTGATTATCATTTCTTTTTCTTTAGTATGTCTTGGAGCTTTGATAGGTCTTGCAGCGGGAGATTATTAATGATATATTTTATTAAATAGTAAATCGTTGAGTCTGAAATTAGAACAATGGATTGCTTAATGTGAAAGCAAAATTGCAACTTCGCAATATTGCGAAGAAGACCTGATTTTATTGAGATGCAGAGTGGTGATTTAAATAGTTGAATTTTGTTTTTTCAAATCATCAAATCATCAAATCGTCAAATTTTCAAATCAACTAATCTTTGGATCATCAAATCTTTGAATTTTTCAAATCCTTCAATTCCCCTAAAGATTCTATTTCTTTTAAATTTTCGACCAACTACTAAA
>JBFYPS010000178.1:0-2538 GCA_041303135.1 Crocinitomicaceae bacterium
ATATTAAGCAAGTTATTTTTTTTAATGAATATAGAATTATTGTCATGAAACGTCTGGTAACTATTCAGAAAATGTAAATACATCAATCAGCTATAGTGCTAATAAAGAATGTCTTGTTGGATATTTATTTAACACACAGTATGTGACGTTTGAAAGGTTGAAGGAATTTTCGAATGATGCTATTCATTTGCCTTTTAGCGAATGGTGATGTTCATCTACTAATCAAACATTTAGTGATCCAGGCAACTACTTTTTAACACATTCTTAAAAAGAAATTCAATTTTGATATATATTTTCAAACTCTGTTTTCGAAATTTTTCCAACCATTTCAAACTTTTTTTCAAAAACATTTACCCCAAAAGAAAAAAGCCTCTGTAATTTCTTGAATTACAGAGGCTTTTGATTTCATTTGGTGATCCGGCTGGGATTCGAACCCAGGACCCATACATTAAAAGTGTATTGCTCTACCAGCTGAGCTACCGAATCTTGATGTCTTTTTCTCGATATCGTTTTATCGTTAGACGGGTGCAAAGATATGTACTTATTTTGAATCTACAAGCGGTTTTACAGACTTTTTTTGAAAATTAATGGAATATTATTTAAAAATGAAGTCGTGTTAATTATTTATTACTGATTTTCTTTGCATTACGTGATTTTTAGCGATTTGAATTTTTTAGGGTTTTAATCAAATAGCATATACTTTTACCAGCATTTCCTTGCTTGAAAGCATATTTGTGCTGAATTCGATTTCCTTTGAAAGTTACCGATTCAACCAATCTTTGAAATTCCCAACACGTTCCCTGCTCACTACAGCGTCATCGCCATCAATAAATTGCGTATTCACTTTTAATCGATTGTTGAAAAATGAACCTACTTTTTGAATGGAATCAATGTGAATAATCACTTTTCTATTGATTCTGAAGAAAATACCAGGATCCAACATCGGTTCTAATTGGTCTAAAGTGTAATTCACAGGATACCGCTTTCCTTGTTTATTCGCGAAAAGCACAATTCCATCTTCTGCCTTGAAATGATCTATTTCCTCGGTCTTAACAGAAATGATATTTTCTCCCAATTTCACCATGAATCGATTTTTGAAATTCTTTGGCTGTGCAATGTTTATCAAACTTTTGATTAAATTTTGATTTTGATTGATTTTTTGAAATTTCTGCAATGAAACCTGTAAATCATTGATTCCAATTGGTTTTAATAAATAATCTATGCTATTCGTTTTGAATGCCTGAATGGCATATTGGTCAAAAGCGGTCGTGAAAATCACTGGAATATCAATAGTTACTTTGTCGAAAATCTCAAAACTATTTCCATCAGCCAAATGAATGTCCACAAAAAGTAAATCGGCTTCTACTCCACTCTGAAACGCTTGAATACTCTGTTTCACCGATTCAAAACGCTGAACAACTTGTATCGTTGGATCGATGCGCAAAAGCAATAATTCCAAATGCTCTGCCGACAATTGTTCGTCTTCTATAATGATGATTTTCATGAAATTGTTAAGATTGGAATTGAAACTTTGAATTGATTTTCAGTTTGTTCGATAATGACTTCTTTTTCGGTGAAAAAAGCATACCTTGATTGGATGTTTTTTAGCCCTGTGTTTGAACTATTTTCTGCATCGATTCTTTTCTGTAAATTATTAACAACAAATAAATTATCATCATTAATGTAAATTTCAACTGTAAGTGGGAAATCAGATGAAATTTCATTGTGTTTGATGGCGTTTTCAATCAATAATTGAACCGACATGGGTGGCAAATACAAATTCAATTTATCCTCAGGAATTTGAACCTTGAATTGCAAGTTGGGCGAATATCTAATATCCAACAAATAAATGTAAGACTCTATGAAAGTCAATTCTTCTTTCAAAGTCACCAATTCACTGGTTTTATTGTCCAACAAATAGCGGTAAACTTTTGAAAGTTGGTTGATAAAATCCACTGCTTTGTCTTGGTCTTTGTAAACCAAGGACGACAAAACGCTCATATTATTGAACAAAAAGTGCGGATTGACTTGATTTTTAAGATTTTCCAATTGTGCTTGCGCACTTTCAGATTTGTATTTCTCTACCTCAATTAATGTCTTTTTCCATTGTCTAAAAAATTGAGCACCAGTTTCTACCGAAAGTAACACCACGGAAACCAACAAACCAATCGTTACTGAAATTGCGAAAAATTTTGATTGTTCACTTTCTGGTAATCGGCAAACAAATTGGTTGTATAACCACATGGTTACATACAAAATCGTTCCACTGTACAAAAAACTTGTAGGCAACTGAACCAAAATGCGTTTCATCGGATTTTTCTCCCATGGAAATTGCTTATTAAGCCAAAAATCAAGATTCAAATTTCCTTCCCAAATAAAGAATGTAATCATCACTGATTCCACAGTTGAAAGGAAAAGTGTCCAATTTGTCTGACTTTTTTGAGGAATCAAACCGTGGAGGAGAAATGAAATCAAAACTCCTACAATGATCATCCAAATAAAACGCTGTTTGTTTCTATACATGAGATAAATTTAAAG
>JBFYPS010000179.1:0-15684 GCA_041303135.1 Crocinitomicaceae bacterium
CAACTAAATTAATTTATGTTAAAAAGCTGTAAAAAGCATTTTTCGAGAAAAATGAATGATTATGACAAATCCAAAATGCTTAAATTTGAAATAATCAAAGCTTCTACAAAGGTTTATTTTATTGGGTCATAACTAGAAAATGTAAGTATGCAAATTGTTGGAAGAATTATCAAAACATCTACTCAAATTGGTCAAAAAAGGCGACTCAAAAAGGGGATTTCTTTAAATAATCAATTGAAGGCATTTAACAAATTGCTATTCAAAGCGAGAAAGACAAATTTCGGTTCAAGTCACGATTTTGAAACAATTTTAGAGGATGAAAATCCAATTTTGAGTTTTCAAAAGAGTGTTCCAATGATGGATTATGACCAATTTTTCAATACTTGGTTGCATCGAACAATCGACGGTGTGAGAGACAACACATGGCCTGGAAAAACGACTTATTTTGCACTTTCCTCTGGCACGACTGGTTCGCCAAGTAAAAGAATTCCGGTTACGCAACAGATGATTCGTTCATTTCAAAAAACGAGTTTGAAGCAAATGACCTCACTTGCGGATTTAAATTTACCACCTAAATTTTACCAAAAATCAATTTTAATTGTCGGAGGTTCAACAGAATTAGTTTCTGTTGGAAATCACATTGAAGGAGATTTGAGTGGGATTTTGAAAAAACATACCTCTTGGGTGGCATCGCCTTTTACAAAACCGGGAAGTAAAACTACACGCATCAAAGATTGGAATAAAAAATTGGACATCATGGTTGAAGCGGCGCCGAAATGGGACATTGGGATCATGGCTGGCATTCCAAGTTGGTGTATTATGCTTATCGAAAGAATCATTGCGCGCTATGAATTAAAATCGATTCACGACATTTGGCCGAATTTCAAAGTGTATGTTCACGGGGGTGTTTTTATAGATCCTTATGTCAAAAAATTAGAGCGTTTATTGGGAGAGGAAGTCTATTTGCTAGATACTTATTTGGCGAGCGAAGGTTATTTTGCTTACCAAAAAACGCCTAAAAAACAAGGCATGCAATTGTTGCTCAATTCTGGAATTTTTTATGAATTTGTGCCTTTTAATTCTGATTTTTTCAAGGAAGATGGATCGTTAATCAATAAGCACAAAGCGCTGACTTTGGCCAATGTTCAACCAAATGTTGATTATGCGTTGGTGATTTCAACCAATGCAGGATTGTGGCGCTATATCATTGGTGATTTGATTCAATTTATCAATGTAGAACAATGTGAAATTAAAATCACTGGTCGAATCAAGCAATATTTGAGTTTGGTTGGTGAACATTTGTCCTTAGATAATATTCAGGAAGCACTAATTTCTGTTGGGAAATCAATGGATTTGGAATTTGAAGAATATTGTGTTTTTCCTGATTCTCAAACACAAAATCATGTTTGGACATTGGGTGTCAATGGAGAAATTGATGCACATAAAATCAAAGAACTTTTGGACAAAAATTTGGCAGAAAAAAATGATGATTATGCTTCTGCTAGAAAATACAGTTTAGGAAAACCTCAGTTACAATGTGTTCCAACGACCTATTTTTATGAATTCATGGAGAAATTGGGAAAATTAGGATCACAAAATAAATTTCCAAGAGTTATGAGCAAGCACCAAGCTTTGCAATGGCAACAATTTTTGAAATCAAAAGAATGAAAAAATAAGCTTCGCGTTATTTTAATTTTACCCCAACTACCAAAATGTCATCCACTTGTTCTTCATCGCCTTGCCAAGTTTCCAAGTAAGTTTTTAAGTGATGATATTGTGCAATTGAAGGTAAATGAGCGACTTTGGAGAATTCATCCATCATGCGTTTTTTCAACATGATTTTATTTTTCGGTCCACCAAATTGCGAATAGTATCCGTCAGAAGTTAAGAAGATGGCATCGCCTGCTTTGTATTCCAATTTTGCCTCATCAAAGATTTTATCAGAATAATGACTTGTTCTGCCACCAATTGCTGATTTATTGCCTTTTAATTCATGCAAAATATCATCTGAATAGTAAAACAAAGGTCTTTGAGCACCAGAATAATGAATTTCACGTTTGTGTTTATTGACACGACAGAAAATCATATCCATACCATCTAAGTTTGATTCTTCTTGGTTTTGGTGGAACAATTTGACCACTTCTGAATCCAATTGTCTCAGCACTTCTGCAGGAGAAATTTCACCATTAATAATCACGATTTGGTTTAGCAATTGGAAACCAACCATTGAAATCATGGCGCCCGGTACACCGTGACCAGTGCAATCTAACACTGCTAAAAAGTAATGATCTTCTGTTTCGTGACACCAGAAAAAGTCTCCAGTAACTTTATCTTTTGGTTTAAACAATACAAAAGAATCTCTAAAAAGGGATGAAATGTCTGCTTCACTGTGCAATATCGAAGATTGAATATTTTGGGCATAAGTGATACTGTCTCGCGTTTGCTGATGCTCGTATGAAAGCAATTGATTCGCTTGATTTAACTCAAGTGTTCTTTCTCGTACGTTTTGCTCCAAACTGTGCGTCAATTTTTTAAGTTCACGCTCATTTTCACGTTCGCGGGTAATGTCAATAGCCAAAATCAATCTCGCATCTTTTCCTGCATAATCGATCATATTACTTTGAACGTCCACATCAATGATTTGACCATTTTTCTTTCTGTGTCTGAAATCACCACGGTGGAAAACCACGGATTTTTTGACATAATTCAATGCTTTTTCGAAAGTTCCAAGTTCATCATCTGGTCTAATTTCGTCTAAAGTCATTGACATAAATTCTTCATGCGTATAACCATAATGACGCACCGCAGCATCATTCACATCAAGAAATTCAAAAGTTGTTAAATCATACACCCACATTGGAAGTGGACTTAAATAAAACAGATTTCGGTATCTTTTCTCTGACAATTCTAATTCTGTGCTAAAACGCTTTCTTTCAGAAATATCGCGAATAAATACAGAGAATGTTATTTCATTTTGTTGTTTGATCGGAATAACCGTTAATTCAATCGGAAATTCTTCATTGGATTTATTGATTGCGGTTTTTTCGACCATTACATTTAATGGTGAATCATCGTCTTTTTCTAGGTAATTCTGAATCGACCTAAAATAAAGTTTATGGTCTTTTTTGGGTGAAATTAAATCAATTAAGTTTTGACCTATCGCTTCTTCTTTTGTCCAACCAAAGGAAGCTTCCGCCTGCGGATTCCAAAAAGTAATTTTACCGGTAGTTTCAATCCAAATAATTGAATCTAAAGACGCGTTCATAATCAAACGCGTTTTTTGTTCGCTACTTTTTAGCTGTTCTTCAGATTCTTGAATTTCAGTTATATCTCTGATAATTCCGTATAAACCAAGTGTTCTGTTGTTCTCAACAATAAATTTATTTTCCGAATAAATCGTTCTAATATCTCCGTTTGGCCTTACAATTCTATGTGTTGATTTGTATGGTTTGTCCGAATAATGTTGTTGATTATATGCTTTGGTGACTCTTTCAGCGTCTTCAGGATGAATTGATTGAAGGAAATTACTCAAGTTTGGTTCAATTTCACCTACTTCTAACCCGAGAATTCTATACATTTCATCAGACCAAGTTGATTTCAATTGAAGGAAATCGATTTCCCAACTTCCAATGTTTGAAATTTCCTGTGCTTGTTTCAATCCAAGCTCACTTTTTTCCAGTTTTAATTGAGATTTTTTTCTCTCAGTGATATCTAAAGTGGTAACAATTACATTGTAAATTTCGCCATTTTCGTTTACTACGGGACTGAAAACATTGGAAATCCAAACGGTTTCTTTGTCTTGAAATTCAATTGGAATTTCAGTCTGCGTAATTTGTCCTTCAAAAACGCGGTTATACAATTCTAGCAATTGAGGAATTCTATCAGGAGTAGCAATTTCCAAGACATTCATTCCCCTATAAATGGCTCTATCTAAAACTTCTTCGGCGTGGTGTTTGGCAGATTCATTGAAGAAAACAATATTTAATTTTCTATCCAAAATCATGAAAGATTCTCTCGTATTGCTGAGAATCATGGATAAATTTTCTTGTAAATGATGTTTTTCAGTGATGTCTTTTGCAATTCCAAAAACTCCAATTACTTCATTGTTTTTGATGTTTGGAATATTGGTAATACTTGCCATAATTCTTTTACCGGAAGTAGAAATTATTTCAGCATAATAGTGCTGAGGAATTCCACTGGCAGCTTTTCTGAACGTGTTGGTTGCTTCATCTCTATATTCTGGAGCAACAAAACGTGCAAAAGTTGTTCTTTTTAGCTCATTTTCACTGATTTCAACCATTTGCGTAAGTGCGGCATTTGCGTTAACAAAGCGTCCTTTAATATCGAAGGAGAAAACCGCATCTGGATTTTGATCAAACAGAGATTTATAAGCATTTTTACTTGCTTCGAGTTGCGCGTTTTTCTTTCGAACTTCAATCAATTGAATGACTTGATGAGAAAGTATTTTTATCGCTTCTAATTGATTTTCTGTAAGTTCTCTAGGTGTATGATCCAAAACACACAACGTTCCAAGTGCATATCCATCATCATTGATTAACGGTGCGCCTGCATAAAATTGAATGTCAAAATCTCCTGTAACAAGTTCGTTGTCAGAAAATCTTTCATCTTCTCTTGTATTTGGAACCACAAAAACACCATCTTGTTCCAAAGCATAGGAGCAAAAACTTCCTTCGCGTGCAGTTTCTGTTGCATCCGTACCGAAGTGAGATTTAAAAATGATGGTTCTTTCACCTACAAATGTGATTAAAGCTAAAGGAACATTGCAAATAAATGAAACTAGTTTTGTGATTTCGTCAAAATCACTTTCAGGCAAAGAATCTAATGCTACATATTCATGTAATGCACTGATTCTTTCCTTCTCCCGATGTGAAATTTCGATCTCTAACTTTTCCATAAATATCTTGAAACCTTCTTAAAACTTCAATTACCTACTGCGCTGATAAATACCATTCAAAATAAAAATTGAAAAAGTTATATTATATCAATTCGATGACAAGGTAATAAATTTTCTTAATTTCCAAAAATATATTTAAGGCTCTTCTACTATATTTTCAGCTAAAAAAGTTTCAATTTTGATTCTCATTTACCTAATTTAATAATGCTGAATACGTTAAATGATTTTCGAACTTAAAAATCCAATTGATAAACATCCGACAATTGGTTATTATCTTGAATGGTTAATTTTAAATCTTTGATTACACCATCATGAACACCATAAACCCAGCCGTGAATGCCAACTTCTTGACCTTTCATCCAAGCTTCTTGGATAATCGATGTTTTGGCTAAATCTTGAACTTGTTCAAAAACATTCAATTCAACAAATCTGTCAAATCTTTCTTTTTCATCAACAATTTCATTCAATTCCTTGGCGTGAAATCTGTAAACATCTTTGATATGTCTGATCCAATTGTCAATTAATCCAATATGTTGATTTCCCATCGCTGCTTTAACACCTCCACAACCGTAGTGACCACAAACAATAACATGCTTCACTTTCAGTACATTAACAGCGTAATCTAAAACGCTTAACATGCTCATGTCTGTATGTAAAACCATGTTGGCGATGTTTCTGTGTACAAAAACTTCTCCTGGTTCTGCGCCAATTATCTCATTTGCAGGTACTCGACTGTCTGCACAACCAATCCATAAAACGGGTGGAGCTTGTCCTTCTGAGAGTTTATGAAAAAACTCTGGGTCTTTTTTTAGTTTTCTTGAAACCCATAATTTGTTGTTTTCTAGTAATTTGTTATAAAATGTTATCATGTCTAAATAATTTTTTAGTGACTGTCAGAAATTTTTACTTCTGGAATATTGATTGTTTTTAAAATAATATTTTTTGTTTTTGCTCCATGCATTTTGAATTCTTGAATTAATTCGAGCACGTCATAATCTATGGCTTTGCTTTTCGATCCGTCGATTATTAATGTCGAATTATCTGGAACATTTTGTATAAGTTCAATGATACCTCCTTTATTTAAAAAAGTAACTTCCTCTGAAAGGATGATTTCTATCTCTTCACGACCTTCGTTTGAAATTGTATTTTTTTGAAAATTATTTCTCAAATTTTTTCGCAAAATGTAGAAAATGGAGATGGCGATTCCAATGGCAATTCCTTTCAATAAATCAGTGAAAAGAACGGCTAAAATCGTTGAAATAAATGGAATAAATTGTTCAAAACCCAATTGATACATGTTTTTGTAGAGTGAAATTTTTGATAATTTATAACCAACCATCAACAAAATGGCAGCCAAGGATGCAAATGGAATCAAGTTTAAAACTTGAGGTATAAAAAGGGCACAAACCAAAAGTAAAAAACCGTGTAAAATGGCCGAAAGTTTAGATTTTCCTCCAGAATTGATATTCGCTGAACTTCGAACAATGACTTGAGTTATTGGTAAACCTCCCAACAATCCGCTGACAATGTTCCCGATTCCTTGTGCACGCAGTTCTCTGTTGGTGGGCGTGAAATTTTTATCAGGATCAAGTTTGTCCGTGGCTTCAACGCTCAATAAAGTTTCCAAACTTGCAACCAAGGCAATGGTCAACGCCACGACATAGACTTTGGGATTTTTCAAAGCCATAAAATCTGGGAAAATGAAAAATGAACCGAAATCTTCCAGTGATTTTGCGACTGGTAATTGCACCAAATGTTGTCCTTTCATTTCAAAATCAGGAAGAAAATAGTGAAAGATAAGATTGATGATTATTCCTAAAACTACGACAAATAATGCGCCTGGTAAAATTTTGAAAACAGCCCATTTCTTCATAAATGGTTTGTCTAAAAAAATCAATATAAAGATTGAAATCGCAGCGATAATCATTGCACCTGGACTCAATGCATTGGTGGCATACATTAAATCTGAAAAGGTATTGTGACCATCGAATTGAAAGAAGGATTCATCTCCCATGAAATCTTTGTCGTAACCTACTAGATGCGGAATTTCTTTTAAAATCAATGTCAAACCGATTGCAGCTAACATGCCTTTGATGACAGAGGAAGGGAAAAAGTTGCCTAAAATTCCTGCTCCTATAAATCCTGCAATAAGTTGGATGATTCCTGCTAAAATTACAGCAACTAAAAAACTTTCAAAGCTTCCAAGAGTTGTAATTGCAGTTAAAACAATGGTTATTAATCCTGCTGCGGGACCAGAAACACCTAATTTTGAACCACTGAAAAATCCGACAACGATTCCTCCAACGACCCCAGCAATAATTCCTGAAAACAAAATGGGTTTAGCACCTGTTGATGCCAATGCTACTCCCAAGCAAAGTGGAAGCGCAACTAAAAAAACCACCAAACTGGCAGGAAGATCATTCCGCCACTGGTTGAAAAAATTTTTCATCTAATAAAATTTTGAAAGTTTTCAGAATGAAAACTGCGTAAAAAAACTTGATATTCTGTTTAAACAAGTTTTTCAGGAGGCATCAAAATCTTATCAAGAAGTGGATTTAGGTATTTTAATCTGTTTTTTACAGCTGTTTGAAATTCAATTCGTTTAAAAGTTTGAAGTTTAATTTCTAAGTCAGAAAATGACCAATGCAAAAGGTATGCATTTTCCTCATCATCTACATCAGCAACATTCTCAAGTAATTCTTCGATTTCATCTTCTTCCAAAATGGAAAAAGAAGTGATGCGCAAAATAGCAACCATAAAAACAATGGTCATCAGAATGATAGAAGCTTTTTGCGAGAATGATTTCATTAAATAATTTTATTGAATTACTTTTAATTCTTTACCAACTTTGATAAAAGCAGCAATTGCTTTGTCTAAATCAGCAATCGAATGTGCAGCAGAGATTTGTGTTCTAATGCGCGCTTGACCTTTGGCAACTACAGGATAAAAGAAACCAATGGCGTAAACACCTTCTTGCAGTAATTTATCAGCAAATTGCTGAGAAAGCGCTGCATCATACAACATGATTGGCACAATTGGAGAATCACCTGGTTTAATGTCAAAACCAGCAGCGATGATTCTTTCTTTGAAGTATTTTGTATTCGTTTCTAATTTATCTCTCAATTCAGTAGTTGAGCTCAAAATATCGAAAACCTTAATCGATGCACCCACAATTGCAGGAGCAAGTGAATTTGAAAATAAATAAGGTCTAGAACGTTGACGCAACAATTCGATGATTTCTTTTCTTCCAGTTGTGTATCCGCCCATGGCGCCACCAAGCGCTTTTCCAAGCGTACCTGTGATGATGTCAATTTCACCGTTTACACCACAATATTCAGGAACACCGCGACCAGTTTTTCCAATAAATCCAGCGGAGTGACATTCATCAGTCATGATCAATGCATCGTATTTTTTTGCCAATTCATTGATTTGATCCATTTTGGCAATGTCACCATCCATAGAGAAAACTCCATCAGTGACGATGATTCTAAATCTTTGCGCCTGTGCTGCAATTAATTGTGCTTCCAAATCCGCCATGTCTGAGTGCTTGTATCTGTATCGTTGTGCTTTACACAAACGAACACCATCAATTATTGAAGCGTGATTCAATTCATCAGAAATAATAGCATCTTCTTCAGTGAAAAGTGGTTCAAAAACACCACCATTGGCATCAAAAGCAGCGGCATACAAAATGGTATCTTCTGTTCCGTAAAACTCAGCGATTTTACGTTCCAAAGTTTTGTGAATATCTTGTGTTCCACAAATAAAACGTACAGAAGACATTCCGTAACCGTGTGAATCTAAAGTATCTTTGGCAGCTTGAATCACTTCTGGATGAGAAGAAAGTCCAAGGTAATTGTTGGCACACATGATGACCACTTCATCTCCAGATTGAACCGTTACTTTCGCCCCTTGAGGTGATGTAATGATTCTTTCTCGTTTGAAAATTCCACCTTCTTCAATCGATTTTAATTCGTTTGCCAAAAAATCTTTCATTTTCCCGTACATGATCCGCCTCTTTTAATTTTTGAAAATCAAAGGTAACATTTTCAATTTTTGAACACTACAAATTATTAAAAATTAAGGAATATTATCAAAATATTTTGAAGCGCATAATTTTGAAAAGTCGCAGATAGAAAATTTTCATTTCTCTTGCTTTTTTGATTCAATTAATTAGTTTTGTCTTAGTCTATGCCAAAAATCGAACAAAAAATAACTGAAGAAGATTTGATTTCCTTATTGAAAGGAAAATCAGAAAGTGCCTTTTCATATCTATATGATCATTATGCTGCTGCACTATTGGGAATTATCTCGAGAATTGTTAATGATGAAGATCGAGCAAACGATGTTTTACAAGACACTTTCGTCAAAATCTGGAAAAATGTGGAGACCTACGAAAGAGGAAAAGGAACGCTTTTTACTTGGATGTTAAACATTGCAAGAAATTCTGCCATCGATTCCAATAGATCAAAACATGTAAAAAATAAAATCCAATTGGACGAACGTGTCGTAGATAACAACAAAAAAGTTGATAATTCTGCACAAATGGACATCATTGGTCTGAAGGAAACGGTCTTAAAATTACGTCATGAATACCAAAATTTGATTGAATTTATTTACATGAAAGGATTCACTCAACAAGAGTATGCTGATGAATTTGGGATTCCTTTAGGAACCGTCAAAACTAGAACAAGGGCAGCGCTATTAGAATTGAGAAATCTATTAAAGGACAGTTAATTGGAAGCCGAATCATTTATTTCCTCTGGGATTCTTGAGCGTTATTTTTTGGGTGAATGTTCTGAATCTGAAATTGCGTTGGTCGAAAAAATGCTGGTCGAAAATCCGGCTATTCAACAAGAATATTTGGAAATCCAACAAGCCTTTCAAACCTTAGCTGTGGAAAATGCAATCCAACCAAATGACGCGCTGCAAACACAAATTTGGAATGCGATTAATTCAGAATCTATTTCGGTGGTCAATTTAAAACCACATTCAGAAAAAAATCAAAAAAGCATTTCTTGGTTGGCTTACGCAGCCACGTTTACACTCCTTTTTTCAATTTCAAGTTTAGCGATTTATTTTTTCAGTGAATTAAATTCTACCCGAAAAGCAATGGCTTCAAATCTTCAAAAAATGGAAGATTTAAAGGCACAAGTTTTGAAATCCCAAGATTCATTGCATCAATTGGACTCAAATTTAAGACTTATCGCTGATCCATCCACCGTGAAAGTTGCTTTGAATGGAGTTCCTGCTTCCAAAGATTCGCATGCAGTTGTTTTCTGGAATCAAAACCAAAAAAAAGTGATTTTAACTGGAATTGATTTGCCGAAATCTCCCGTCGAAAAGCAATACCAATTGTGGGCTTTGGTTGATGGTGTACCGGTTGATGCTGGTGTTTTTGATACAAAATCTAGCCATGAGTTGATCACAATGAAATCTATTGAAAAAAGTCAAGCTTTTGCCATTACATTGGAACCTAAAGGTGGAAGTCCAACGCCACACTTGGAGGCGTTTTGTGTGATTGGAAACGTTTAAAAAATCCATCAACAAAAAAAGGAACCTTTTCAGATTCCTTTCATTTTCAAAATATTTCCTTTTATTTATTGCACTCTTCCAACATTTTGGTTGCTTCTTCTTTTCCCCAATCTGGATGAAAAGGAGATGCCAATTTGAAGGTTCCGTATAATTCTACTGCTTTCTCAAATTTTGGTTTTGCATTTTTTTTCCCACCACCAAACGCTTCTGGCGTGTTGAAAGTTGATTGTGCCTCCAAATAATAAATTCTTGGATTGTTTGGATCCACATCTTTCGCTTGTTCCAATGCTTTTGAAGCTTTTCTTCCGTAACTCATCCAACGTGAATTTGGGTCAACCATCATTTGTTGAACTGCAATCATATTTCTCATGCAAAACAATTCTGCATTTTTCGGTTCTAAAGCTTCTGCTTTTTCGATCAATTGAATGCTTTTTTCTGCAATTTTGTCTTTGTCTGCTTTTTCGTCCATCCAACCAGTCATGTAGTTGGTATACGCAGCATAATAATACGGCAACCATTTGTCTTTTTCAGCATCTCCAATGCGCTCAAACAACGCTGAAGTTTCTGTATAATCCGCAATGGTTGAATCTGTTTTCATTTTTGCCAAGGCTTTAGTCATTCCAGCTTCGTACTTGCTCATTTCTTGCGCAGACAACATTCCTGTAATCAACACAAACATTAAAATCAATCCTCTTTTCATTTTTTCTATTTTACAAATTATTATTGATAGATTGTTGCGTTCTATCGACACCCCAGCTCATGAACAAACCAACAAAAAAGCCCATAGACGCTGGTGGTCCAACCGCTTGTTTTAAAAATAATCCTGCATCATCTTTGAGTCTAGAGCTGTATGTATAACCAAAGACTTGTTTTTGATTGAAAACGTTGTTTATACCTACCACAAAAACAGCATTGCTTTTCATCACTTTCGTTATCCAGTTGAAACTGAAATTGTTTGTACTGTAGAATTTCGTTCTGTCACTCAAATATTGTTCCGAAGGTTTATTTGGGTTGTAATAAGGTCTTCCTGTTGCCCAATTGTAACTCCAATTGATTCCAAACATTTTCTTAGACCAGAATTTCTTGATCACAATACTTCCAGTATGATTGGCAGCAAAATTGGGTTGCGCATAAATCGGGAAATTCAAATAATCTCTTTTGGTATCCAAGTAAGAATAACTGATCCAATAATCCAATCCTTTGATGGTTTTTTTGTCTCTCCAAAAGATTTCAATTCCTCGTGCATATCCATATCCATCTGAACTCACGGCAAATTGATTGGTAGAATCTGTTTTTAGCAAACTTTTGTACTCTTTGTCAAAAACTTGGGCTCTGAAAGTGTAATCTTTGGTAAAATGTTGGAAAGTCAAAATGTAATGATCAGCTCTTGTGAAATCAAAATTGCTTTGTTGCGTCATGTATTTTCGATCAGGTGTTTGGTAAAAAATACCGTAATCAAAACTAATTTGAGTTGGTTTCGCGAGCAAATAAGAAATACTTCCTCTCGGTGCGATATTTGCTTTTTGTGTCAACGCTGAATATTCGTATCGAAGTCCGGGTCTGAAAGCCAATTTTTTACTGATGAAAATGTCTGATTCCACAAATCCTGCAGAATATGTTTCTGGTACAAATGTTTTGAAATCAGCATAATAAAAGGAGAAATTACTTCTGTCTTCATTTCGCCAAGTTTCACCTCCAAAACGAATCGCGTTCAAGCCTTTGATTTTTTTCTCAATCACTGTTCTGAATTGCAACATGGTTTTGTACGCATCGATGTCAAAATTTCCATTGTCTAAAGTAGCAATTCCCGTAACCGGAATTCGATTGTAATCTTTGTCTTGCACTTCTCCGCTGATATTGTCCACATTATTGCTATAACTTGTAACAGCAAACAATTTCCAGCCTTTTCCAAGTGGTTGTTTCCAACTTACGTTCACAAAGCAATTGATATTTTTTAGTTTGAATTGATTGTATAAACCTACACTATCAAAAGAATTGTTTTTCAATCCTAAATCAGATGTATTCAAATAACCATAGACTTTGACCATTCCATTTTTGAAGGTTTTCATTCTGAAATTGGCGTCCAAATTGTGGGAAGTTGGTGGCCTGAAAAAATCAGGTCCTTGTGGAATCAATTTCATGTACAACGCCAAATTGGTGTACGAATAACTCATTCCAAAACTAGACTTTTTAGATTTAGCAACTTTTTGAAATCCTGCGTTTGTAAAAATAGGAGAAATTCCATATTGAACTTCGGAAGCATCAGGAATATCAATACTTTCAAGATTCAAAACCGCACTTAAAGCTTGTCCATAAAGCGCGCTGTATCCACCTGTACTGAAAGCAGTACTACTGAACAAAAATGGCGAAAATCTTCCTCTTTGTTGAATTCCAGGAACTGAACTAAAAAAGAAATTATTTACAACAGCGCCATCAATGATTATTTTACTTTCTTCCGCAGAACCACCGCGAATGAATAATCCTTCTTGTTCGCCAACTCTTTGAGCACCCGGAAGTGTTTGCAATGCTGAAGAAATATCTGCGCCAGCACCAGCCGTTGTCACAATGTCTAAAGGATTTAAAACAGTAGCTCTTTTTTTATCATTAGCTTCAAAAGAACCCGCAGTAATTGTCACAGCATCTAATTCCGTGATGTCGTCTTTGAGTGTAAAATTGGCTACAACGGTATCTTTTTCAAGTAAAATTTTAATTGTTTGCGTGCGATAACCAATCAATGAAGCTGAAATGGCATATTCTCCTTTGTCATAAGATTTGAATGAAAATTTCCCCAATGAATCAGTTGTTGCACCATCGTAAGTATCAATCAACGTTATCAATGCCAGTTTGATTGGTTTTCCTCTGTTGTCTTTTACTGTTCCTTTTACAACAATTTGTGCATTTGCTGAAATTCCAATCAGGAGCAATAAAAGTAGAATGACACTTTTTTTCATTAAATAGTTTGTCTTTTTTAATATTCGATTCGAAATTAACTAAACAATTTTAAATACTAAAGTATTTAACTTGAATGATTTAAAATTAAACGATTTAGCGCATTAATTGTTTAGATTTTTTAGAATATCCAAAGCTGCTTGTGCTTCAAAAACAGGTGCAAAGCAAGTTTGACTGTGACAAATGAATATTTGATTTTCTCCTGCTGTAAGTCTATTTTTTAAAATGGGCAAACTTCCTTTTTGTCCTCCACTCAGCAGCACGTTTGGCAAATATTTTTTTGAAATTTCGGAAAGCATCAATTTATCATCTTTTCCTGTGATACAAATTTCTCCAAAAGGTTGGATGAAATTCATCATTGCATTTGCCCAATTTGAATAACCTGAACCATAATGTTCCATGCCTTCGTAAACATTGGCAATCAGTTGCTCTGCATCTTTCACATAGCTTTCTTCTTCCAAATACTTTCCAAGTAAAAATAAGTTTGTAGCCATCACACTGTTACTTGCAGGCATCACATTGTCATTCAATTCCATTTTTCTAGCAATCAATTCTGTTTCATTGCTGGTGAAATAAAACATTTTGCTTTTTTCATCCTGAAAATGATTTTTAGCAAAAACAGTCCATTCAGCGGCCATTTCAATCCAAGTTTCATCAAATGTAGCTTCATACAAACGAATAAAAGCAGCAATTGAATTGGCGTAATCCTCTAAAAATCCATCGATATTTGATTTCCCTTTTTTATAATTTCTACGTAATTTTCCATTTTCTCCACATTGAAATTGTTTGATCCATCTTGCGTTTTTGAGCGCCAAATGAAGGAAATAATCATCATTAAATGCAAAATAGGCATCTACACAACCTTTCAACATCAAAGCATTCCAAGAAGTCAAACACTTATCGTCCACACCTGGTTTCACACGATGCGCCCTTTCCGTCCGCAAAATTTCGTTGATTCTCTGGATATTTGCTTCCAATTCATCCAAGGTCCAGCGCATTTGATTGGCAAAAAGCTCGTCAGTCGCATCTCTCAACAAAATGTAGTTATCTTCCTCCCAATAGCCTTTTCCATTCACAGAATAGAAATCTTTCACCCAATTGAAATCGGCGCCAAGCAATTTTTCTAGTTCATCTTTTTGCCAAACGTAAAATTTTCCTTCAACACCTTCGCTGTCCGCATCAATCGCACTAAAAAAAGCACCTTCAGGAGTCAACATTTCGCGTTCTATCCACTCAACGGTTTGGTATACAATTCTTTTGTAAATCGATTTTGGTGTTTGTTGGTAAGCTTTGGCGTACAATGAAACCAATTGTCCATTGTCGTAAAGCATTTTTTCAAAGTGAGGAACTTTCCAAAGCATATCGACAGAATAGCGCGCAAAACCGCCGCCAATTTGGTCATAAATTCCACCTTGCGCCATTTTTTCAAGCGTCAAATGCACATGTTTAAGCAATAATTCATCTTTTTGCCAATCCCCGAAACGCAATAAAAATTCATAATTGGAAGGCAATGGAAATTTAGGTGCTCTGCTGCTTCCGCCTTCGCGGTTATCAAAATTATGCGACCAACGCAAAACCAATTCTTTTAGTTTTTCAACTTCAAATTTCACAATAGGTTCAGGCGTTTGAATCCATTCGCTTTGTTGAATGCCATCGTGCAATTTTTCGGCGTATTCCAGCACTTCTTCCGGTTTATTTCGAAATGAATGTTCCAAACTTTTCAGCACTTGCATCCATTGTTCACGTTGAAAGTATGTTCCACCATAAATCGGTCTACCGTCAGGCAATGTGAAACAATTTAACGGCCAACCGCCGCGTTGTGTCATCAATTGCACGGCTGTCATGTACACTTGATCAACATCTGGACGCTCCTCACGATCCACTTTGATGCAGACAAAAAACTTATTCATCAAAGCAGCAACGTCCTCGTTTTCGAATGATTCGTGTTCCATGACATGACACCAATGACATGCAGAATAACCAATGCTCACTAAAACCAATTTGTTTTCAGCTTTTGCCTTTTCGAAAGCCTCTTCAGACCATGAAATCCAATTGACTGGATTGTGTGCATGTTGCAACAAATAAGGACTTGTTTCTTCAATGAGTGCATTGGTGTATTTCTCCATAACAGCAAAAGTAAGGACAAAAATCTGATTCAATTGGAGAAAAATTCACCATGATTGAAGTGAAAAAAATAGCTGTTTTTTAACAAGAGTAAACAAATTTTAAAAAAACCGTTTGGTTAAGAAGCTTATATTTGTATCATATTTTTCTCTCCATAAATC
>JBFYPS010000180.1:0-3593 GCA_041303135.1 Crocinitomicaceae bacterium
TCAGGTTTCGGTTTGGAAACAGGAAAACCATTGGCTCAATCACCAAGAATTTCAAAAATTTCCTTCACGGGAGAAACTACAACAGGAAGATTGATTTTGCAATATGCTTCTGAAAATATCATTCCTGCAACAATGGAATTAGGTGGAAAATCGCCTAACATTTTCTTCCCATCAATCGCAGATGCGGACGATGATTTCTTTGATAAAGCAATAGAAGGTGCAGTTTTGTTTGCATTGAATCAAGGTGAAGTTTGTACTTGTCCATCAAGAATTTTAGTTCACGAATCGATTTATGATAAATTCATGGAGCGTGTAGTTGAACGCACAAAAGCAATCATTATGGGCGATCCGTTGGATGGAACTACGATGATGGGTGCGCAAGCTTCAAACGATCAATATGAAAAAATTCAGTCTTACTTGAAAATCGGAAAAGAAGAAGGTGCTGAAGTTTTGTTGGGTGGAGAAGTTTACCAACAAGAAGGCGATTTGGCTGGTGGATATTACATTCAACCAACGATTTTCAAAGGACACAACAAAATGCGCATTTTCCAAGAAGAAATTTTTGGACCAGTAGTTTGTGTAACAACTTTCAAAACAACTGAAGAAGCGATTGAAATTGCAAACGATACATTGTACGGTTTAGGAGCTGGTGTTTGGACGCGTGATGCGCATGAATTGTATCAAGTGCCAAGAGCAATTCAAGCAGGACGTGTTTGGGTGAATAATTACCACGCTTATCCAGCGCATGCGCCATTTGGAGGTTATAAAAAATCTGGATTCGGAAGAGAAAATCACAAAATGATGCTTGAACATTATCGTCAAACAAAAAACATGTTGATTTCTTACAACAAAAAGAAATTAGGTTTCTTTTAATCAAGTATTTTTATTCCATCAAGGAAAGTCGATCTGTTTTAGGTCGACTTTTTTTGTAATTGTACTTTAAAGTTTTTTAATTTTAGGTAAAAGTTATAATCGTAACGATAACTTTTGGTGTTTTTTACAAATGCTATAATCATGATTTTAGTTTCTTTTTTTACGTGAATTTTTAACTCAATAATCGCTTTTCGGTGTAACAATCGCTTTCGGCGCAAGTCTTACCAACATTAATTGTATTTTTGGGCTATGAGATTAACTTTACTATTCGCTTTTTTATTGAGTTTCCTGACACTTTCCGCGCAAGAAAAATTCCAAATCAAAGACAATTCAACACAAGAATCCGTTCCTTTTGTGAAAGTGATTCCTGCGGGTAAACCAGCAATTTTGGCAGATTTAGATGGTTATTTTTCGTTGGATTTAAATGCTGTTTCAAGTTTTCAGTTGAAATTTTTGGGTTACAAAGACACAACGATTTTGGTTGCCAATTTAGGAAATGAACGCACGATATACATCCAAGCGGAAGCTGAAATGTTGGATGCAGTCGTTGTGCTTCCGGGCGAGAATCCTGCGCATCGCATCATGGATCAAGTGATTGCGAATAGAAAGAACAACAGTCCGACGGAAAACAATGCTTTTCAATATGAAAGTTACAGCAAGTTTTACTTTACGATGGATCCAAAAGCCTTGGAGAAAATTCCAGCGGATACAAAAGACAGCAATTTACTTTCACTGAAAACTTTTTTCGACAGTCAATATTTGTTCTTGTTGGAAAGTAGTTCGACGAGGAAATTCATGCCGCCAAGTCGTGACAAAGAAACGATTACTGCTTACAAAGTTTCTGGTTTCAAAGACCCGATGTTTTCGACTTTCGCCAATGAAATGCAGTCGTTTAGTTTTTACGAAAATCAATTTCAATTGCTTGGAAAAACATACATCAATCCAATTGCTTTGGGCGGAACGCGTCGCTATTTGTTTTTGTTGGAAGATACAACTGTTGTTGGAAACGATACCACTTTCACGATTTCTTTTCGTCCGCGAAAAGGCAAAAATTTTGATGGCTTGAAAGGTCAATTGTTTATCAATACCAATGGATTTGCGGTCGAAAAAGTAATTTCTGAGCCGAATGAAGTTTCAGACAATATTTCCATCAAAGTGATTCAAGAATACGCTTTCATCGAGGGAAAAAAATGGTTTCCTGTGAAATTGAGTTCAGAATTGTTGATGCCGATTATTAAACTGGATTCGAAATTAGACAATTCATCGATTGTTGGAAAAGGAAATACGTATATCAGCAACATCGTGCTCGATCCAGATTTGAAAAAGCGAGAATTTGGAAGTATCGCCATTGAAACGGCGAACGATGCAGGCGAAAAGACCGAAAAAGATTGGGATACAACACGATTTTATGATTTGAACACGCAGGAAAGAAAGACTTATCAGGTAATTGACAGTATTTCCAAGGAAAACAAATTAGAACAAAAATTGATGTTGCTCACGGCTTTGGCTGAAGGAAAAATTCCTTTGGGAAATTTTAATTTGGATATCAAACGATTGTTGAATTTCAATTTATACGAAGGATATCGATTTGGATTGGGCTTGGAAACTTCCAAAAAAATGATGAAACGTGCCACCATTGGAGGTTATTTTGGCTGGGCAACCAAAGACAAAGCATGGAAATACGGTGGATTTTCTGAATTCAAATTGTATCCAAAAAAGGATTTTAAATTGCGTTTGGTTTATCAACAAGATTTATTGCAACGCGGCGGAAATGAGTTTAGAGCGAATAGCAAGTCTTTTAATACGAATGATTTGTACCAACAATTGTATGTGCGAAATATGGAAAAGCAGCGCTTGGCAGAAATCATTTTGTCAGGTTATGCAACGCCTGCATTTAAAGTGGCTTTAATCGGAAATTATCAAAGAGTAACGTTCACCGAAGGTTATCAATTCATTCCATTTGACACCAATCAAATGTTACTCAGTTCAAGTTTAGATTTGACTGAAATAGGAGGGGAGTTCACATGGCAATTGGGAGAAAAAGTGATGCAATTGGGAGACAATCGCGTTTCCATGGGGTCAAAATATCCAAAATTGGCTGTCAAATTCACGCAAGGAAAATCGGTGAATTCAATTGACAATTACAATTATTCACGCGTGCTGACAGAAATTTCTCAAAACGTTTCTTTGCGTGGCGTCGGAAAATTTGTTTGGATGATTCGCGGTTCAAAAACCATTGGAAATACGCCTTTGTTTTTATTGCAAGCTGTAAATGGAACGGGCGGAAATTGGCGTTTATCGGTACCCAATTCTTTTGAAACGATTTTACCATCCGCATTTTTCAACGACCAACAAGTGAGTTTATTCACCAGAATGACTTTCCTAAATTGGAAAACCAAATTGAAATGGTTTGCTCCGCAACTGTCTATTCACCACGCCATGGGAGTTGGTTCGATGCAAAATAGAACGCAACATCTTGCAGATTTTAAAACCATGGAAAAAGGCTATTACGAAAGCGGAATTATTTTAGATAAATTATTCATCTCAGGGTTTTCAACCTTCGGTTTGGGCGTTTTCACCAATTACGGCGCTTATGCACAGCCGAGATTTGAGAAGAATTTGACTTTTAAGATTAGTTTAGGATTTAATATTTAGTTGCTAACTTTTATTTCATATAATATGAGATATATATTAATTTTTTCAATGTTTTTCTTTTTAGG
>JBFYPS010000181.1:0-11685 GCA_041303135.1 Crocinitomicaceae bacterium
CATTCATTTTTTTCTGGATTAGATTTTAAATAAACTATGCAATTATGAAAGCTGGCGGAAAGAATAACTCATTTTTGGTAGATAAATGTACTAAAATATACAATTCCAATTAAAAAAATGGAAGCGAATTATAACCAAACAATCACGTCAATTTCCTGATTTATTACCAAACTTTCTATTTTTCGAATCGCTGCTTTTAGTGGTAACAAATAGGAATCTGATTTTGTATCATACCAAATTGCGGTTTCCCAATTGGTATTTCCTATTTGTGCAATCGCTTTTAATCGACCCCAACCTTCTTCTTGCCACTTTAATTGACTGCGAATTTCTTGTGATATCTCTTTTGAAAGAGAGACAAAAAACCAACCTCCTACTCCACTGTGCTGCCAAACATTTGCAGTAAATTCATATTTTAGCTTAACTATCATTTTACTTTCAAAGTACTTTCGTTTACATCAATTTCAATAGATACTGGATTTTCTGATAAGGGTAAAAATATTGAATCAATGATCAGTTTTTTAAAATCATAAAGAATTGTTTCTTGCAAATCATCATGGTACAAAACAAGTAAATTACTTTCACTGTGCTCGTTTGCAATCAACTGAATTTCTGTGATTTTAAATCGGTAAACATTGGGATCCATCGCTCCACGTGTACCATTGATTTTCAATTCAGGACTTGAGGCAGTCAATAGAGCCGAATAATCGCCTAATTCAATGAGGTAAGTTTTAGCTGTCAAAGTATCCGACAATTTGATTGTCATACTTCCATTGATGATTCCTTTTTTTTTTTCAGTTGCATAAAATCCACCACAACATTCATTGTAAGTGAAAATATTTGTAATTGGTTTGTTTACTTTACAAAGAAAAGAAATCCAATCAGTTGAATCATTTTCTCTAAAATACAAAGTATCAAATGAAAGCGATGTACTAAGCGGAATAGAAATTGGTTTTTCGTTAAATTGGAAGGTTTTGCCTTTCAATTTCCATTCCCAAGTGAGGGTTCCATGATAACCGTCGTAATAACTCGAATCAGCAGAAAAAGATGCATTTTGTCCGAAAGCAAATAGATTAACAGTAAGAAAAAAAAATATCAATTTCATTTTTTGCATTTAAGAAGTCTAATATTCTGAATTCAAAATTTGGACTAAAAAATTACTTTTCTCCCAAATCAATCACAATTTCAACAATGGCACCTTCCTTGTCGTAAAATTTAATTTCTCCGTTTAATTGATCAATGAGTCCTTGCATTATCGAAATCCCAAAAGAATCGCAAGTATCCAATTGTGCTAAAAAGTCTTTTCCAAAACCTTTTCCGTTGTCACAATATTTGATAAGTAGTTGATTATTTGCAGTGTCGATTTCCAAACAAATTTTATTTTCTGCCAAATTTTCAAAAGCATGTTTCAAGGAATTATTGACCAACTCTGTAATAATTAAACCGATTGGGATTAGGAAATCAATTCCTTTATTGACTTGCACTGCTTGTATGTTAAAATCAATATTTCTACCTGAAATGATAGGCCTAATAATTTGATTCAAATAATTTTCAATGGAAATAGATTGCACTTGCTCAGCTTGGTAAATGGCTTCATAAGCACGAGCAATGGAGGAAATCGAATCTTCAATTTCGTGCGTTTCAATCAAACCATTTTTCGTTTTCAGTCGGGAAATACTTAGCAACAATTGCAAATTATTTTTCACACGGTGATGCACTTCTTTCAAGAAAAAATCACGCTCTGAAATGGTTTTTTGAAGTTGAATCTGCAACTCTCTTTCTTCGGTAATATCAACATGACAACCAATGGCGCGCAGAGGTTCACCGTTTTCGCCCCATTTTACAACTTTTCCGTTGCAACGAACCCAAACTGTACTTCCATTTTTATGGTGATATCTTACAATAGACTTAAACGGAATTTTCCCTTTTGAAATCACATGATTATCAAAACTTTGCATCATTCCAGGTAAATCTTCTTGATAAGCGATTTTTTCCCAAGATTCTGGTGCATTTATCATTTCATGGTCTTCATATCCAAACATTTCTTTGAATCTCGGACTCAAATATTCTTCGTTGGTAACCATATTCCAATCCCAATATCCCGCCAAGGAGCTTTCCAAAGCGCTTTCAGTTAAGAAACTTAATTCCTCTAAATTTGAATATTTTTCCATATAATATCGACTTTTCAAGGCTATTCTCCGAAGGAAAATAATAGTGGTTTGAGGATAAAAATAAATAAAAAAATCTTAAACTAAAATTTTAGGCTTTATTAAAAAACTTTACCTTCCAATATTCAAATGCGCAACCACTTCTTTTTTTAGTAGCTCAAAATCATTCCTTTCCAAAATTTTAATTCGATCAGAACTTTCTAGCCCACAAGCGTGAGTTGTGATTATTGGAATTCCTTTAGCCAATGCTTTCAAGATTAGCCTTGGTTGATGTTCAATAAATGTGGGATAAATGATTAATCCAATTGCATCCAAATCGCCATTAAATTTCTCGGTTGACACATTTTCCCAAAAATTTTCATGCTCTATATTTTTTCCCAAAAAAGAAATGGTTAATTTCAATTCCTTTGCCAATTTTTGGATTTCATAGGCACCTTTTCGTCCTACAGCAGAAGCGGGAAAAAGGATTTTGTGTCCAAGTAGAGAATGATTTTCAACATTAGGCATCTCCCAAGCTAATTTATTGCATTTATTGTTGAAAATTTGAGCAATTTCGGAGTGCGGAGTAATTATTTTTCGCGCTTTGTTCAATGATATATTTTCTAATTCAATCAATTCAATTGGTGCCCTAAAATCTTTCAAAGTTGGACTTTCACCATGCATAGAAAATGCCAGATCAAGTCGCTCATGTAATTTTTCAAACGGAAGTCTTGTCATTAAAACATCAAATGTTCTACCCCCCAAGGCACCCGTTTCAAAAATAAAAGGAAGCAAGTTTTGCGAAATAACTAAATGTGTTGAATCTAAGGGGATTTTTTTAACAGCTGCCATTGCTATTTTTTTATCCAATTGCAAAGAAAGTTCAAAAAGATTGTTCTTATTTTTCGGTGCAAATCGAAGTTTCAAAGCCCTAAAAAAACCTTGAAAGTCTGTTGTTTTTGTTCTTAAAGGATTCGCTGCCTTCCAAGTATATCTCGTTGTTTTAATAAATCTATTTTTCCTTAGCGGCAAAATAAAATGATCAGTTTCAGTTTTGATTTCTTGGATATATTGGTCGTATTCTGGCCATTTTTCATCCAAAATAAAAGTGGTGGTGGCAATTTCTTGTTTAACAGCTGTTCGATCTGGATATTTAAAACAAGCTGTATTTCCACAAGAAAAACAATCGTTCAGATTTTGAGGTTTTATGACGTTCAAAGCATCTACATCTGACTTAATATTCAGCTGCTTACTCCGAAAAACAACCATAAATTTGTCCGCCGTCAATTCAATTTCAATTCTAAAATCAAAAGCTGATTTGAAACGTAAATCGAGGTAATTCCATTTTACCGTCGCATCACGATCTTTCTCTGCGAGAGAACCTTTGATTACTTTGGTGTGTTTGTGTCTTTCTATTATGTCAAAATTGGCCTTTAAAGCAGCATCATACAAAGCGTTTGAAAGTTGACAAAGTCCGCCGGCAATTGTCGGAACAATGCAACCTTCCCTAATTTCACGTCCAACGACAAATCCTTTTCCAAAATTTGGATTTCCCATATGTTTCCAAAAGCTAAAAACCTCATTTGCTCTAATTTCAATTCCATGAATTTTTTTGGCTGCAATTCTTAAATTTTCAATTTTACCAGCGGTTAAAATCCAATTTTCTGGATTATCAGATGGGTTCCAAAGTTCACTTTTTGAAACTGCAATAACAGGTTGATTTATTAAATCTTGTCCAATTTTGAATCTTTTGGCGGGTGATATTGCATTTTTTAAAACGCGCAAAGCAATTAATCCAGATGATTTCATTCGAAAAATCGAATCTTGAATGAGACTGTGTTTATTTGCTAATTGCGCTTTATTCACTTATTTACGCTTTCTATTATTTATTTTTTTCTCCCAACGAATCTAATCACAGAACCTATGCCATTGTGGTATAATCCTTCTTGTAACTCAATTACTTTTTCCTCCAATTGAATGATTTCATAGTTCGAAAAATCAGATTTTATTTCTTCGATTGAGCACAACATTGCTAAATCCTTCGGTCCTCCTACTTTCTCATTTGCGCGTACATATTCAAGATGATTTTTACTAAAAGCTTCAAAAATAACCACTCCTCCTTTGCGCAAAAATTGGTCAAGAGCTTTGTGATAAATCGATTTTATATCCGCAGGAAAATGAGCATATATAAATGCAATGACATCAAATTCTTCCTTTTCAAAAGTGACATCTTCCAATACACCAACTTGATAATCAATATTTACATTATTTGAATTTGCCAATTGCAAAGCTTTTTTCTTTCCTTCAATACTGATGTCAAAAGCAGAAACATTCCATCCCAATTTAGCAGCAAAAACAGCATTTCTTCCTTCTCCTTCAGCGGGAAAAAGAATCTTTCCAGTTGTAAGTTTTTCTAATTGTTCTTTGAGAAAATTATTTGGCTGTTGGCCATAGGCATATTCCTCTTGTTTGTATCTTGAATCCCACATTTCCTTCATGATGTACTATTTTAAGTCTAAAATTGTCAATTATTCAGTCCAAATTTAATGCTTTCAAAAACAATTTAAACCTATTCAAGAAGTGAAGAAAGGAAAAATTTTAATTTGACTTCCAATCATAAGATTGTGACCATTCAAAAAATTTATCAGTTTCCTTTTTATTGCTTTTCAACCAACTTGCAACATCTTTATCATCAGTGGAAGCAAAAGCAATGTATGCAAAAGTTTCAAGAAATTTATTTTCCTTCATTTCAATGAAGTATGATGCATAATATTCCCAGTAAAATCCATAGTTATCATTTTTCCCTTCTGCCAAAGAAGCGCAAATAACTTCCATTTTTCCTAGAAATAATTCAACTTGTGATTTTTTCTTGTTTTTCTTATCATAATCCATTGCTGCTGTGAGTGATAAAATCAAATCTGTAGTTGCAAAGCTATTCTCTCCTGGCTTTCCATCTGCAGTAGTATCGCTAAAAAGGTCAGCACTGATATTTATTGTCACAGATTTCTTTCCTGTTTCTTCAACATTTGTTGTCATCATTTTTTGCAAAGCAGCTAAATTTTCTTCAGCTCTAGTGCCTTGTGGTTCAATGACTAAAAATCTACAAAAAGCCAAAATAGAAGGAATTTTTTTGTTGTTGTAGGCTGAAAGTCTAGCAATTCCGCTGTGAGAACTTGCATGTTTTGGATTAAGCAGCACCGCCTTTTCAAAACACAAAATGGATTCATCTACTTTTTTATTGCTTACCAACGAAACTCCTTTGTTGTAATAAAGTGAATAAGAATCAGGAAATTTTTTGATTCCTTGGTCATAAATCTCAATTGATTTATCTGTCATGTGGAGTGCATCTAAAGCATTTCCATAGGTTACGTACACTGTCTTTAGATCATTTGCATCGGGATAAAGTTCGATAGCCTTTTGACTCAATGAAATAGCTTCCTCATATTTTTTGAGTGACATGACGGTATAAGCTTTCTCAGCCAAGGCAGACAAATTGTCATTATCTACTTCTAATGCTTTGTTGTATTTTTTTAATGCGCCTTCATAGTCTCCTTTATCATGTAAATCAACACCTTCATTGACCAATTTCTCAGCAGCGGCTTTATTTTGAGCAAATGAAATACTTGAAACTAAGGGCAAAAATAGGATTAAAATAAGCTTTTTCATAGTTATAGGAATTTATGGGTTTATTCGTTTTGCTCTAAATTACAAGCGTTCGTGAAATTAATAAAATTATTATTCGAAAGGTAAATTGACAACTAAATAATTAGATTTGATTGAATTTAGTATCATTTAAACCTTAGATTTTACAAGGGAAACAGTAATATAATATTGTTATACTTTAATAGGAACAAGTTTTGCTTTTGGCGAAAAATTGCATAGAACTAGTAAAATCCAAATCCGAGTTTTATACCAAATCGGTGGTCAATGCCAAATTGATTCATGAAATTTGAATTTACTATTTTATCCAATTTCATTGAATCAAAAGTAGATTCCTTAAAATTTAATTTTTCATAATACAAACTGATAACCAATGTTTTCCAAATTTCACTAGCGTCGACTGACTTTTGGAAGTTGATGTAACTGTTTTTGAAAAAAGCTGTTGGTTTGAAAGTCAATTCAAGAGCATAATTCTTTTTTAAATCTAGCGTGATGTAATCTAGATCATAACTTTCAAGTTCGGGATAAGCATATGCATTCCAAATTGGATAAGCACGATAACCCTTTTTAATCGATAATAAAATCCCGCCATATCGTTGTGGAAACAAAGAAATCATTACTCCAATATTTCCCATGTAATTTCCCGAAAATTTATTTTGATTGATTCCTTCACTCAACATCACCGTTCGAATGGAATCAAGAGAATTATCAAAACTCGAATTCAAGCTATTGTTAAAATCAGTGATAAATTGATTGGTAAATTTCTGTTTACTAAAACCTTTGAAACCTTTCACATCTGCACAAAGTCCAACAATTACTTTATTTGAAACAAAACGTGCCAAATTCAATCCCAAGGATAAGTTCATGCCTCCAGTTCTAAGCGATTTTCCAAAAGGAGAATACAAATATTGATAAGTAACAGTAAACAGCCTTGATTGCGCATTATTATTTGACTCAAAAAGAAACGAAACATAATTATTTTTTGTTCCATGCATCGAATCACTTTCTTGTTGACCAAAAATTCTGGTCGAATACAAGAGAAATAGAAATATGATTACTTTCATTCCTATTTAGTTTGACTTAATCAGTTCCATTGATTTTTCTGGGTTTTTCAAGGCAGTGAAACCAAATTTCTCGTACAGTTTATGTGCATCTGCAGTTGACAATCTCCAAACTTTTACAGATTTCAAAGATTCATAATTCATAATAAATTCCATCATTTTGAATCCATAACCTTGATTTTGAAATAAGGGATTAATGAAAACATCCATTAAATACGCAAACTGCCCATAATCAGTTACAACTCGTGCAAAACCTATTTGCTGTTCATTTAAAAAAATGCTAAAATTTAATGAATGATCAATTAATGACTGCATTTCAGCTTTAGTTCGACCTTTAGCCCAATAGGAATTAGTAATAAAGTCAGTCACAAAATCAACGTCAATTTGCGAATTTTCAGTACTAATTTTTATGTCCATCACTTTACAATTTAAAAGATAAACGATTGGAAATTGATATAATTGTTTCAAAAATCAAGTTTCAAAATTCAACAATGAATTGTCCCAATCACTTTTTGTCAATTCAAACCAACATGTTGGATCTCCATCATAATCAAAAACTTCAATGAATTTAAAACCTAACTTTTGCAGTACATGCTTTGAATTAGAATTTTTAGGATGCGTAATTGCATAAATCGACTTGATGTTCAACTCCTGAAATCCATGGTTCAAAATGGCGCGAGCTGATTCGGTGGCAAAACCTTTTCCCCAATGCTTTTGCTTAAATCTATAACCCAATTCATAAAAATGTGTGTGACTATTTAGCGATTGATTAAAGTATTTTAAACCAGACCAACCAACACACTCGTTGGATTTTTTGTCAATGACGGCCCATCGAGCAATTCCGTTTTCCTTATATTGATTTTGCAACATTTCAATCACTTTGACTATTTCGTCCATAGATTTCACTGGTTTCTGCTCGATATAACGATGCACTTCAGGATCTGAATCTAGTTCAAACAAATCTTGTTGATCTTCTAGAACTAACTCTCTCAGAAAGAGACGCTCTGTTTCTAAGATTATTTTCATTTTAGGTATCATTCAATTGCAATTTTATTTTATTCTTCCTTTTCTACACTAGCTTATTTTTCAAAATATGAATTACGAGAGAAAGTTGAAATTTGAATTCCTTTTTTAAGTGAAAGTCTTGTAAAAACAAAAGGGAAAAAACCAATTAATTGTCTTTTATTTCAATTTCATTTTTTTTACTTTGCGATTTTTTGCTGAAAAATTCAAAAAAACAACCTATTTGAAGGAAATCTCTACCCGTTTCATCATTTATTTTGTAGTCAAACTGATGTAAATAACCTATTTGTAAAAGTACATTTTCATTTGGTTTGTAACTAAATGCTGCTAATATTCTATTTCGCTCAAAGTAAGGTTCAGAATCTGTGAAAAACACTTCATTACTGAGGCTAAATTGAAAAGGTTGAAATTCATTTTTTTCTTTACCAAAGGAATAAATCAAACCAAATCTATATCTAAATCTGTTCCGGTATCCGTTTGAGGTAAATCTAAATTCAGACCGATATCTTTGCTCGATCTTGATTATTCCAACTGTTTGAGATAAAATAACTTGTGGCCACATCCTAAGCTCATTGTTTTTTTTAGGTAAAACAAAATCACCACCTTCTTTGTAAGTTTGATAATTTCCTGCCCCTAAGGATAATGTTAGGTTTTTTAATGGTTTGAAATTAAATCCTCCCTTTACTTCATGATAATGAAAATCATTATACATTTTCAAAGATCTCACTTGCGCTTCTCCAAAAAAACTCCACTTTATATTTAAATTATATTTTGAATTTAGAATATTCCAATAACCTAGTTCAAATTTTTGAGAAAACGCAGAAAATAGAATTAAATTAACAATCAAAGCAAGAATCCTTTTTTTCATTGGTCATCTTTTTGATTTTCGTCTTTTTTTTCAGTTACTGAAAATGAGCTTGAAAAAAAATGAGAATTAGGAATGGTAATTATTTCACTGTTGGGAGATTTGATATGCACAAAAAAATAGTTCAGTTCCACAACTGTTCCTTCATAATTATAATCTTTGTGCAGTATTCTCACATAATCGCCCAATTTGACTGGATGATTGAAGAATATCAAAATACTAGAAGTAATATTAGAAAGCAGAGACCATTGCGCAAAAAAAGCGATTCCGAGTGCTGTTAAAATAGAGCTTGCGAAAAGGGCTATTTGACTTTGTTTAAAACCCCAAACTCCTGTCAAAATAATCACTGCCGTCATGGTAGTAAAAAGCTGCACTGCGCGAAGAGCCATCTTTCTTCTTCCTCTTTCAAGTTTCGTTTTCTTTAAAAAATTATTGATTATCGTTTTAAAAATAATATACAATGCGATGTATATCCCCAAAACGATCAAGGTCTCAATAATCTGAATATTCAACGTTTTCATCCTATAATCTTTAAATTAATGTTATTATTTTTCTACTTCCCAAACTATATTTTTGGAAAAACGCTTGATCTCGTACTCACAATAAGTCACAAAACTCGATCAATGATTAATTTGCTACCACTCTAAATCCCAAATCATCGCCTTGGTAATCAGGAACATTTGTTCCTCGTCTAGCAGCGCGACAAAATCTTGAGGCAAAAAACCAACTTGCGCCACGAATGAGGTGATAAATTCCTATTGCTGGCCCCTTTGGATTGGTTTGAGCTTCGGTTGAGTAAGGCGCATAAAAATCAAAACACCATTCCCAAACATTTCCATGCATGTCGTAAAGCCCAAAAGCATTTGGTTCAAAACTTCCAACTGGCATTGTTTTCTTTCTGAAAATTCCTTTTTCTCCCTTGTTGTAGGGATAATTACCATCAAAATTAGCTTGGTCGGTACTGACATTATTACCAGTATAAAATGGCGTTGTTGCTCCAGCACGACAAGCGTATTCCCATTCAGCTTCTGTTGGTAAGCGACAATCCATCCAAGCGGCAAAATCACTGGCTTCATCCCAGGTTACATGAATAACAGGTCTATTTCCACGGCCAAAACCATCATCACTTGGTTTGATTCTTCTTGTTGCATCACAAAATAAATCATATTGTTCAAATGTGATTTCAAACTTACTCATTTTAAAAGCACTGACTGTAACCTCATGTTGAACTTCATCAGCGTATCGATCAACTTCTGTGGTTGGGCTTCCCATCGTAAAAGTACCCGCAGGAATATCAACGAATTCGAGGGTTGGTTTTGTTTGAGAAAACAATAAGGAGACATTAATTGTCAATAGAATAAAGACGAAAATTGATTTTATCATGATATTTATAATATTTATTTTTTTTTTGATTCGACTATGAAACTCAGTAAAACTAGATGTAAAAATAAAAGCTAAATTCTATTCTTTGATCAACTTTCTAATTTTATTTTCACCCTTTGAAAAATTGATTTTAACCACGTAAAGTCCATTTTCAAAATCTGATAAATCAATTATTGTTTTGTGATTTAAGTTGGATTTATGCAATACCGTTCTTCCAATTTGATCGATTAGATCTAATGAATAATTTTCAATAGGTACTAAAATATTGACTTTATTATTTGTTGGATTTGGATAAATATCAATGGCAAAATTATCTAAATATAGATTTCCTACTTCAGCAGTTTGACTGCAAAGGCGATTCAAAAAATCTAAACTTTCAAAATTATAATCGCTGTAAAATTTGTGTTCTGCATTGGAGGCAGCAATTTGACTCAATACTTCAATTTGTTGTGCTGTAGTGAGTCCGATGACACTCGAATAAAGGGCTGGTGTAGCCAAAATGTGGCTTTTAATTGTGTCAGAATGCAATGCGTAATTTTCACTGTCCAACTGACCATTATTTGACAATTGATTAAAAATAGCCATCGAAGTAGCGACAGAAATACCTGGGATTCTGGCAAATCTTTGAGGATAAATTGGTTGTCTATCGTGAATTTTGTAATCATGACAAATATCTCTTGCTTGCAGTATTGAATCATTTTGCCATGCTTCATAATTGCCTTCGGGACCAACTTCAGCATTGTCATCATACTTTGCCATTCGAAAAGCAAAAGGATTGTTTCGAACTCCAAAAATTGCTTGAACAGATGAAGCACAATAAGATATTCCAGCTTTGTAATTCAATACATAGGAAGTTGCTGCAGAAAATGATCCGCCATTGCTCATTCCTACTGAAAATTTGGGAACAATTGGGGATAAATCTCCACGGTTGATGAAAGTATCGGTAATGATTTTGATATTCTGATAATCAATTCCATTTACAGTATCCAATGGAAATCCTTGCCATCTCAATTTTCCATCTCCATTTAAGTCCGAATTCAAGGTGATTTCCTCTGCTTCAGTAACAATAATTGCAAAAGTGTCAGCAATAGCACGGTTTACAAAACTTCTGTATTCCACGGTTGTAATCCAATTGGAAGCAGAACCACTTGTTCCATGAAAAAGATACAATAAACCTTTTGGATTTGGCGGAAAATAAGAATACACATTTTTCAAATTATTGGCGCCCATGATTTGCTCACTATTGATGCTATAAGCGGGCATATTTGCGATTTGTGCGCTTACAATAACATCTTGATCAGGCATCACCAATGTTGAGTGCCATTCTTTGGGATTCGATAAAAATTGTGAATCTCCATTCCAATTGGAAAAAGTTTTGGAATTATCATAAGCTTCACTCCAAATGTGAACTGTATCGCCTACTTGAAAAGATCCGGAACCATAACCGCCATTGACAGTTAAATTGTGAAATTGCGCTTCAAGTCCAGTGGATAATAGAAGAACCATGATTAAAGTAGATAAATGTTTTTTCATAATTTTAAATTATGTT
>JBFYPS010000182.1:0-17493 GCA_041303135.1 Crocinitomicaceae bacterium
TTCACATACCTAAGTGACTCTATAATTGTTAGTGGGTTTAGAATTGAACCAAAGCAAAAAGGAAAATATCCTATCATTATTTTTAATCGAGGTGGAAATCGTGATTATGGAAAACTGACCATGAAAATGTTATTTTATTCCAATTGTAATTTAGCTAAAAGGGGATTCATAATAATTGCCAGTAACTATCGAGAAAAAGATGAATTTGGTGGTAAAGATCTTAATGATGTGCTGAATTTATTTCCAATAATAGACGGACTTTCTAATGCAGACACATCAAAAATAGGAATGTTTGGTTGGTCAAGGGGAGGAATTATGACTTATTTGGCACTAAAAAAAACGACTCGTATTAAAACTGCGGTTATTGGAAATGGCCCTTCTGATTTATTTCATTCAATCACATTTAGACCAGAATTGGAAGTGAATCCATTGAGTCAATGTATACCAAACTACTGGAATAATAAAGAAATTGAATTAAAGAAAAGATCTGCCATTTATTGGGCTGACAGTCTGTGTAAAAAAAGTAGTATTCTTCTTCTTGCTGGCACTCTTGATGCACAGGTAGATTATAATGAATCGGTGTTAATGGCAGAAAAACTGAAAGCGCTAAATTATGAAAATGAATTAAAATTAGTTGAAACCAATCACGGTTTTACGGGAAAAAAAGATGAACTAAATCAAATTTTAGTTTCTTGGTTTGATACTCATTTAAAAAATGAATTCGCTGAAGAAAAAAAGAAAATAGCCATAACGATTGATGATGTTCCAAATACACGAAAATTTCAAGCAGATAAGTATCATTCAAAATTGCTTAGTGTCTTGGATTCTATCAATATTCCTGTTTCCATTTTTGTAAATGAAGGACTACTATATAAAACCGATTCTGTCTCAAAAAACTTGGAATTGCTCGAAAATTGGATTAAAAGAAGTTACGTAATAGTCGGAAATCACACATTTTCCCATGCTAGGTATTCAGATGTTGGCTTTAATCAATTTAAATTAGACATTGAAAATGGAGAAAAGAATATCAAAGTAATCGCTTCAAAGTATGGTAAAACAGTTGACTATTTTCGGTTTCCTTATAATGATCTAGGAGTTGATTCATTGCAACAAACAAAAATGGACAGTTTATTGAAAACTTTAAATTATCAAAACACACCTTTTACAATTGAAAGTTCTGATTGGATGTTTAATAGCCTTTATGAGTACTATTTAACGAATGGTGATAGTGAAAAAGCTGCTGAAATTGGTAATTTGTATGTCACTAAAACTCTTGATTTTGTTCATTTTATGGATTCTGTTTCTCAAGTAAATTACAAAAGAAATATCAATCAAATCTACTTATGTCACGATAATTCTCTCAATGCGGACTATTTAAAAGATATTATTTCCACCTTGAAAAAAGAAGGATATGAATTTGTGACGCTTGAATATGCACTGGAAGATCCAGTCTTTTCACTGAAGAATAATTACTACAAGAAGTGGGGTGTTTCTTGGATTTACAGGTGGATGTCAGATGCAACTTTAAGAAAGGACCTAATGTCGCAAGAACCGGATATAAATCATGTAGAAAAACAATTTAATAAATTAACAACTAATAATAAATAGGCTATGAAGAATCTGAAACTTATGACAATAATCATTTTCTTACTTCAAAACTCAGTTTTTGGACAAGTGGCTCAATTCACAAAATTAGAAATTGAGCAAGATTTAAAATTTTTGAAATCGACACTTATTACAAAGCATCCAAATTTGAATATCTATTCAAGTCAATCTGAAATTGATTCTTTTTTCACGAATATCAAAATATCTAATACTGTAACAGAATTAGAGGCATTTTCACTTTTCAGTAGTGCTCAAGAAGTAATCAAAGATGGACACACCCTTTTTTATCCAAGTAAAAAACGAATGGCATCAAATAATTTAAATCAGCTATTCTGTCCTTTTCAACCCTTTTGGCACAATTCTAAATTATACATTATCAAAAATTACGCTACCACCAATCAATTGCCTTTAGGTGCTGAAATAATTTCAATAAATGGAATTCAATCTGAAGAATTGATCAATGGAATGCTTAAAAAAATGATGCAAGAGGGAACGAATTATAATTATCCAACTTGGGCACTCAATAATTACTTTTTTGAATATTATAGCTATTTTTTTGGATGTGTTGAAGAGTTTAAAGTCGTTTATCAAATTGATCAAATAGAAAAAGAAATTGTTGTAAAAGGAATCGCAAAAACGACACTTTTTCAACAAATGAAAAAACAAAGCAACAAGATTGATGAAGGGATTTCGTTAAAAATTGACAAAGAAAAAGGTTCTGCGATACTTACTATAAACAACTGGCATTCAGCTGTATTTAGAAAATATTACAAGAAAAATTTTATCGTGGAAATAAAAAAAGTTATCAAAGAACTTGAAAAAGAGAAAATTCAAAATTTAATCATTGATATCAGGGATAATCAAGGTGGTGATACCAAAAATTCAAGATTTCTTCTCTCCTATTTGTTGAATGAACCTTTTATACTAATTGAGGCTTACTTCAAAAAGAAAAATGGCGAACTTCAAAAATGTCACGGCCCACAAAGTGGTACTCATAAGCCGTTGTCAAAAACTTTTCAAGGTGATATTTATGTGCTTATAAATGGTGGTAGTTTTTCAAATTCTGGTGTTTTTTGTTCAGTTTTAAGAAAACATAACAGAGCTACGTTTATTGGTGAACCATCTGGTGGAAACGAATTTGTTATATGTGGCAGTTCAAAAGTAGTAACATTACCTAACACAGGCATACAAATTGAAGTTCCTCAATTGCAATTTTTTATTAAAAACTATGAAGATGGTCAAGCTAAAAGTGTGGTGCCTGATTTCTACGTTGAACCTAATATTACAGATCTTCTTAATCAAAAAGACAAAGATTTGGAGTTCACATTTGAATTAATAGAACAAAAAAAATAGAACGCGAAAAATATCTAATGTAATCCTTTGGCTCAGGTTTTACGATAAATAAAACTTCAATTATTCATTAAAATTAATCAAATGAAAGCAAAAATAATCATTGTATTCTGCTTTTTTGCAGTAAAAGTGAATAGTCAAACTTCTGATTTATCACCAGATGAAAAAAAAGAACTAATCATCGAAACTTATCTCAAAAATGGTGCTTGGAATCATCATTTTTTGTCAAAAGAGTGGGAAGAATGGATTAATTTAGGCTTAAAGCAAGATTCAACAATCGCCTATTTGTGGCAACAGAAAGCACTCCCCTATTGGAAACAAAAAAAGTATCAATTAGCCATTGAATGCTATGATAATGCAGTGAAATATGATAGAAAAGAATGGTTGTCACGCCTGGGCTTTTTAAAATGTATTTTTGCAAAAGACTACCTTGGTGCGCTGAATGATTTGAATAATTATTCCACAGAGTTTGGTTTGAAATATGAACAGGATCATCCGCTAGATTTTTACAAAGGATTGTGTTTTTTACAATTAAATCAATTCCAAAATGCTTGTGACATTTTCAAAAAAATGGTAGAAAACCAAGAAAGCAAACATGGTCCTGAATGGGTTCATTATTTGGAAAGGTATTACTATGCAATTGCCAACTATGAATTGAAAAACTATGAATTGGCAAATAGTGAATTTGATAAAGTCTTAAAAGAATACAGCAATTTTTCAGACGCGCAATATTACAAAGCTTTATGCTTAAACTATTTAGGGGAAAAAGAAAAAGCAAAAACAATCATGGAAATCGGAAAATTAAATTTTGAAAAAGGACATACAATCAATGAAGATTCAAGCAAGTACGAGGACTATCCTTATCAAATTACCTGGCAATGGGCAAGTTCACTCAATATAATAAACTAACTCAATTTTCCTCAAACTCACAATAATCAAAAAACAGTATGATGGTTCAAAAAAAATACTATTTGATGTTGATGCTATCACTTGCACTTACAAAAATGGCTCTTTGCCAAAATGGACAAATAGAAGTAACCATACATGCAAGAGTAGATACAAGTTCGACTGAAATAAAACAAGTTGCAACTCTTTGGACAAATTATCTCAATTCTAAACCAGACAGTATTTACAACAATCCTTTCTGGAATTCAGAAGAAAAATTGAAGTACAAAGATTTTGATTTGTCCAGAAGATTTATGTATCCTTTTCCCTCCAATCAACTATTAAACTATTATAAACCAACGATTTTAGCTATCGAAAAAGAAGGCGAAAGTTATGCTATAAAAACAATTTTCTTTTGTGATAATCTAGAAGGAAACTATCGAAAATCGAATCCGTGGTGTATCACTAAACTATATGCTATCAAAGAAAAAGGCGAATGGAAATTGAAAAACGCACTTTCTGTTGTGACTGAAAATTGGAATCGAAGAACAATTGGTAACATAAATTATATTTATCCAGATTCTCATGTATTTAATGATGAATTAGCACTTAAATCTAATGAATTATGCAATCAAATTACTGATGAATTTAACTTTCCAAATTGGCAACCTTTTGATTTTTACATGACAAAAAATCCAGATGAAATGGGCCAATTATTAAACTTTGATTTTTATTTCACAGGATATTCAACAGGAATTGGCATGTCCGAAAATCATTTATTGTTCAGTGCTTTTGATTCAGAATTTTACCCACATGAGTTTATTCATTTAATTGTTCCTGAATTTGACAGACATTCATTGATAGAAGAGGGATTTGCAACTTGGAAAGGTGGCACCATGAACCAGACTTTTGAGGAAAGTGTAAAAAAATTAAGTCAAGCATATTTTAATACTACTGAAATTACCTCTGAATCTATTTTTTCTCAAGAATGGGGAAAAGAGTTTGGCGCATATTACATTTTAGGTGCCCTATGTTGTAAAGCTGCATATGAAAAAGGTGGTATTGAGCAACTAAAAAAAATACTTTCAATTCCAAATGACGACCAAGTGTTGAAACAAAAACTGAATGAACTATTAGGAATAAAAGATTTTAATACTTTCATCCAAAATGAGTTGTCAAAATATAAATAGGATTTGGATATTTTAATAATTCTATTTTGTGAATGTAAATTAATGTAAATAGTGCCATATTAAATTTAACTTAACAATAAAACTCATAGTTTTACAAAGGAATGAAACAGAGAATAGATTTAATTTTAATGGTATGCGTTTCAATTTTATTCATTAATAAAACTGACGCTAAAGATACTTTTTCAAAAAGTCATGATATCGTTTCGATGAGAATGATCGGACATGAATTTCTACAAAGCATTGGAGATGATACTTCCCTAGTTCTACCTATTACAAAACTTAGTGAAAAATTTAAAATCAGGTTTGCAAGTGCATTTGAATTTCAACCGGAAGAATTGCAGAATACAATTCGGAAAATTGTCAGCGAAAATAATATTGCGAAACACTATATATTGGAAGTTGTTAAATGCGAAACAAATGAAATAGTCAATAGCTTTGAAGTAGGAAATGCAAAAAGTGAAATGTTACCTTGTAAAGATAGAAAGCAGCCTCGATCATGCTATTATTTTTTGTTCACAAAGTTAGACCTTGCATCTTCAGAGATTTTACTAACTAATCGAGGATCGATACACCCAAAACTTAAATTAGAACAAGGTGAACTAGCGTCTAGTTTAAAAATTATTGTTTTTACACTATTTGTTTTTATCGCGTTTATAGTTGCCTGGCGATTTAAAATCAAGAAAAAGTCAAAAACTGAGCTAATTTCAATTGGCAACTATTATTTTGATGAGCTAAACATGCAATTATTGTACAATGGAAAGCGTGTAGACCTTACAGGAAAGGAAGCAAAATTGCTTTTATTGCTCTATAATTCAATTAATAAAACCATTGAGAGAGAATTAATCCTAAAAGATGTTTGGGGAGACGAAGGAGATTACATCGGAAGAACTTTAGATGTATTTATTTCCAAATTACGTAAAAAATTAGAAGCTGACTCTAATATTAAAATCATTAATATTAGAGGTGTTGGTTACAAACTTATTTTGGGCTATACTGAAAAACAATAATAGATTTATCGACATTTTAGTGCATGTTTATTTATTTATTTCGAACTTTTCAAAACTATTTCCAACTTGTTTGTAAATCCCATCATTGTCTGTTCCTAACCATAAAATACCACTTTTGTCTTGGTAAATAGAAACTAAAAGCACTTTTTTTTTCCCTTTATTGATTTTGAAACTTGATAGTTTTTTTCCATCATATTTCCAAACTCCACTTTTAAATGTGGTCATCCATAAATTTCCTTCTGTATCCACTATTCCAGAATTGAAATAGTAGGGTTTCTCTTTTTCAATACCCACTAGCTTTTCATAATGTAGATGGTTCGATGTAATTTTATATTTACTTTTAAAATTGCCAAGCCAAAAATATCCTTCTTTGTCCTGAATGATTGAACGTACACCTGAAGCGGTTCCATCTGGAAGAATAGATAGTTCTTCTTCATCAAACCATAAAAAACTTTTCCCATCAAACCTAAAAGCTCCAGCTACAAAAGTTCCAAACCAAATATTTCCATTTTTGTCTTTATTGACGCTATAAACTGAATAAGGATTATTGGTATTAAAAGGACTTATGAGTGTATCAATTCCAAATGATTTTTTTAAATCTTGAGGCGGTAATTTTAATTCAAAAAGTGAATTTCCATCAAAACGGAACAAATCATTACCATTGTAACCAAACCACAAGTCATTTGAATCAAGTTTCCATTGGTTATGTGGAGACTTTATTGCGGTTAAAGTACTGAATTGTTTTCCGTCAAATTTGCTAATTCCATGGGGAGTTTCAATAAATATATTTCCCTCAGAATCTTCTTGAATACCTCTCACACTATCATTCACTAATCCATCTTTTGTTGTAATTTGCCTTAGTTGGTTGCTTGCTAAATAATAGATTCCTTTTCCATTACTACCAAACCAATAATTTCCTTTTGAATCTTGAAATATTTTCCAAATGTGATTGTCAAACTCAGATACGACAATACCAAAAGATTGGATACCTAGACTAAATTCTTCACCCTTCGTTTGACCTTTACAATTATTAAACGTGAATAGAATAATAATTAGCAATGTGTTTTTTATCAATTTAAACATCTTTTCTTTTATAATTATATGATTTTTGACCAAAAAAAAAGGTGAACAAAGACAAAATGTTAGATTCTTCCAGATTGACTTGATTTCGAATCAGAAATATTTATTGATTGCTTTAGTTTTCCGAATTTATAAAAAACACCTAACTTGAATGTTGTAAAAACAAACCTGCTTTCAGTATATACTTCGTAATTTCCTGAATATGCTGTTGTTTTATGTCGAACAGGTAAAAGATTATCAGCATCAAAGTACACTTGAAGATTGTCATTTTTAATTTTTTTATTCAATCTTAATCCCCAAAAAACAACAGGTTTTACAATGTATTGATCAGAAGCAAATTGCGATATATATAAAAAGCTCGTAAGTTCAAATTTTTTCGGCATCAAAAAATTTAAACGCGAATAAAAACCATAGGTAAATGTTGTAAACGGTGACCTGCTAAATTCTGATGGATATTTATATTTCGAATAATTGACCCAAAGTGAATTCGAACCTTGTAACCATTTAATATCTATTGGAATACCAATGTCAAAATTAATGGATTCTTCCGAACTTGAATTCCATGGAGTGGTATTGACAGTGAATGAAGTATCAGAAATAAAAGAGATACTGCTAATTGGGTTTCGATCAAATGAATATGATAAATTGAAATTGTATTTATTAAATAAATCAACTTGCATTCCTATGGATTGTTCCTTTTCAGGTTTCAAATAAGGATTTCCGAACTCCACAGTAACACTATCTAAAATTCGAACAAATGGGTCGTAATTATTAAATGATGGACGAACAATTCCAGTTTGATAAAAAAGTGTAAGTGTTAATTTATCATGAGGCTTGAGAATAAAACTTGCAGATGGAAATGGCAAAAAATAAGACGAATCGATGAATTGTTTCTGCAACGATCTACTATATCCGTCTAAAGAAGTGTATTCTTCACGAATTCCTATTCTAAATCCAAGGTGTTTCCACATTTTTGAGATTTCAGCATATAGTCCAGCTACTTGTTCTTGATAATCATATGAATTGCTAAACTTTTCATCAATAGTAGATTCGCCATTTTCCAATTTATATTGGTTAAATTCTTTGCCATTGAATAGTAAACTATAAATACCCCCTAAACTTAACTTCCATCCTGTTGTATCGAACAAATGCAAATAATCAATTTGTAATTCTCCAATATTTGGACGGTCTTTGGTAATGTTTCTTCTGGAGAAATTAGCTTTGTTACTTGTCAATTGATTGATAAATGAACTTTCTATTCCAGATATTCCTTCATTTACTTTCAAAAGGTAATTTAAATTAACATCAAGAGAACTTCCAATCGTGTCAAGTTGGATGGTATATTTTAAAAAAGCGCTATTATTTAACCATGTACTATTAGATTTTGTGTCCTGAACTTGTCTTGAACTTGTATCTTGCAATTCACCATAAGTGACGGAGGTTTGGATTATATTGCTGCCAACACTCCCGTATGACCTTAATCCTGCAGTCAATTGATGTTTGGAATTTATTTGATATGAGGATTTTAGATTTAAATTGTGCCAAGTCCACCAGTTTTCAGCACTATAATCAGTTGAATATCCTCGCTGTGTGCCATCCGTTGTAGTTCCAAGACTATTTGAAAATGAATTAGTCATGTCGTATGATCCACCTAAATTAAAGTCCAAAGAATACTTTTTCTTTTTAAAACTTAGTCCAAATCTTATTCCTGATGAAGGACGAGATTGAGTAGTTGTTCCACCTTCCAGTCCCATTGTGATTTTATAGCCTTCTAGATGGAAATTTTTTGTAATTATCTCAATGACTCCTCCGCCTTTGCTTTGTGCGCGATATTTGGCAGAAGGATTGGTCATTATTTCGATTTGATGAATTTGATCTGCTGGAATTGCCTTCAGTTCATCCATAGAAATAACAGGTTGTTTGTCAATTAAAATAAGTGGTGTTCCCTTTCCTATAATTTCTATGGATTGATTGTCTGGTGAACTAATTTTGGGAGATGCTTTTAAAACTTCAAATAAATTTGTAAGTTTTTCGAGACTGGTTCCTTCAACATTCACTTTTATGCCGTCAATAGTTCTTTCGTAAAGCGGTTTCTTATAGGAAACTTGCACTTCTTCCATCATCGTTGGACTCAATATAATTGTACCCAATAAAACTATTGAATCTGCAGTTGAAAAATTGATGATAGTATCTTGAAAACCTTGAAATTTCAGTTTCAAAAAATAGTTAACATTGGGTTTTGAATTGAAACTTAAAATAAAGTATGAACTATCAATATAACTGCCCTTGACTAAGGTAGAATCAACTAAAGAATGAATAGTTGCAGTTCCAAGTAATTCAAAATCATTATTATCTGCTTTTATTTCCGCTTTAACATGAATCATTTGCCCACTACAATATGCACTAAGCGTTAGCATTATCAGAATTACAATTTTAGTCATTTTAGATTTTTTAATTTATTTGTACGAATCTAAAACAGTAAATTATAATTAAATTAAAGCGATTGTAAATTAATGTAAAGCTGATGTAATTTAACCCTAAAAACATCAAATTTGCCAGATATTCAATTAAAGTTTAATGACTTTCAGGTAAAAAAAACATATTTCATGACTTTTTACCAATAATTGATTGAAAACACCCAAAAAAAACCTAAGTATTAAAAGCTAGAAAATAAAAGTATGGCAAATACCAAACGTTACCTTTTATTGTTGTGACAACCATTCTTGGAATTTCTTGGCATTTGCAGCGTGTTCTGCATAGCCAACTGTGAAATCGTGTTTACCGGAATAATCTGCCTTGGCGCACATGAAAATATAGTTGTTATTGTCTCTATTTAATACGGCATCAACTACTTGTGTTGGAGGAATGCAAATTGGACCTGGAGGCAAACCGTCGTTGTAATAAGTGTTGTATGGACATTGAATTTCTCTGTGTTCGTATGTTAAACGTTGAACGCCTTCCAATTGATCTCCCCAACAAAATTTGAAAGTTGGATCTGATTGCAAACGAATTCCTTGTTTAATTCTGTTTAAATACAAACCTGCAATAATTGGCCATTCTTCAGCATTTTTAGATTGCTCTGAATAAACAATACTTGCCAAAGTTACCGCTTCTGAAGGTGAATCTAAACCTATTTTTGCCAATTTTGACTTTCTTTCTGCAGTCCAGAAATCTTTGAATTCATCTGCCATTCGAACCAAAAACTGCTCAGCGTCTGTATCCCAAAACATTTTGTAGGTATTTGGCAAAAACAAAGCTGGCAATTGTTCTGAAGTAAAATCATATTTTTCCAAAGTAGAATCGTTGGTCAACATATCAGCCAAATCTGCGCTGTCAATCATCAAACATTTAGCAACTTTTCCTGACATTTGATACACATCACGACAATTGTTGAACGTTACTTCTACTTCTACTTCCGCATTTCCATTTCCTGCTGAATTTTTGGTGAATCCATTTAACAAGGTTCTGTAACTCGTTCCTGATTCAATCTCGTATTTCCCTGAAGCCAATCTTTTGGCATCCAAATTTTTATACTCACCCACTTTCAAAAAGGCATCCTTGTTAGCGATAATTTTTTCACTTTCTAATTGATCTGCCAAACCTTTCAATCCTTTTGAAGCATTAAAATAAAATGCAACTTTTTTTGAATTTTCTGTTGTTTTCATTCCAGCCATGTAAACTGAAATTTTTGGCCAAAAAGCCACGATTCCAATTGCTCCAACAATGAGCAAGCCAATTCCTACTTTTTTAAACATAGTTGATATATTCTTTCGTTTATCCTTTTTCCTTGGTCAAAAAACCATTCTTTTCTTGTTCCTACCAATTCGAAACCCACACTTTCAAATAAATGAATACTTGAAGTATTATCTTCTAAAACATTGGCTGTCAAATTATGAAAATCAAACATGAATTTACAATATTCAATCAAAATTTCTAAACTTTCTCTGGCAAAACCTTTGTTTCTTTCTTTTTCTTCAGCTATTAAAATCCCAATTCCAGCTCTGCCGTGCTTGAAATTTGCTTCAAATAAATCCAAGGTTCCAACTGCTTCATTGGTATCATTCAAACAAATCATTAGCCTCATTTCGCCACTTTGACGGAAGTTATGAATGCTGTTGATGTAATCCAAAATCCCATGCATGGAATAAGGTGCTTCTGTCCCACTCACGCGCCAATTGTTGGGGTTATTTTCCCAAATCAACACTTTAGCGGCATCTTCTGGCTCAATCGCTCTTAAGTGAATTTTACTACCTCTTAACATGCTTCAATTGGTATAATCTATTTTGAATATCTTGTCTAGAATATGTTGGAATTCCTTTGTAATCAGCAGGCAAATTGATTCCAAAAATGGTTTCCATTACGCCTGCTTCATTTAGCAAGTTTAATAATTCTATGAGAATTAAATCTTGTGTCTCTGAAAAATAAATTTCAGTAATAGGTGTCAAACAAGTCAAACCATCTGAATTGGCGGTTTGATACTTTTCAAAAATTTTATCTAAGTATCTGTTTTTGATGCTATTTTCAGATGTTTTGATAACCAATGTTGGAATCTTTTTTGTTTTCAACAACTTACAAATCTTTTCCACTGAAAGGTTTTCATCTTTTCCTGAAACTTTCAAACTGAAGTAAAATCCATCTTTTGAAATTCCAATGTGCGGTGGAATTTTATCCGCATGAAAAACCCATAGAAAAATTCCTTGTTTGAAATCTTCACCATTAGCATTTTTCCAAGAATCAATCATTCCGTTATACATGCATCGTTCCTTTGAAAACAAACTCAGCAGGTCCTGACAACCAGATATTTGTGAATGAAAAATTATCTTCCGCAACAAAAGAAACTTTCAATTTTCCACCTTTGACTGTAATATCATATTCATTGAAACCAATTTGTTTTTCCCTGAAAGCACAAGCAATTGCAGCAGCAGTAACACCTGTACCACAAGACAAAGTTTCGTCTTCCACTCCTCGTTCATAAGTTTCAACATTGATTGCATTTCCAATTTGTTGAACCAAATTCACATTAATTCCATGTTCTTGATAATGTGATGAATAACGGATCAATTTTCCAAACTCAACAACATTGTGAATTTCCGCTTCATCAATAAATCTAATATAATGCGGCGAACCAGTATTTAATTCAAAATCTCCATCCATTTCCTTGACTTCAATCACATTTTGCATTTCGATTGAAATGGTTTTTTCAGTCAATTTGGCTTGATGCTCTCCATCGATAGCTAAAAAGGTAACACTTTCACAATCAATCCCCAAGAAAGCAGCAAATGCTACTGAACATCGTGCTCCATTTCCACAAAAACTTTTGGAACCATCCGAATTGCTGTAATCTACTTCAAAAGCATAATTTTCATGTTTGTTGATACAAATCAAGCCATCGGCGCCAATACCAAAACGGCGGTCGCAAATCAATTGAATTTGAGCGATTGAGAGTTGATTGTATTTTCCATCGCGGTTATCGAGCATCACAAAGTCATTCCCGGTTCCTTGATATTTATGAAAATTGATTTCCATGAAATAGAATTTGAATTACAAAGGTAAGAGAATTAAAGCTTAATTTTAAGGTTTTGAATAGCGATTTTCTAACAATCTTAGAATCATTTGAAATGAAGACAAACAAGGAAAAAATGTTGGCTGGTGAGTTTTATCAATCTTTTGATAATGTTCTTACTTATGAAAGATTGGAAGTGCAAAAATTACTTTTTCGACTCAATCATTTGCCACCTGATCATTTCAAGGAAAAATCTGAAATTCTAAATCTGATTTTCAAAGATTTGGGTAAAAATGTATTCATAGAATTGCCTTTTCGATGTGATTATGGATATAACATCAGCATTGGCAAGAACTTTTTCGCCAATTACAATTGTATTTTTCTAGACAGCGCAACAATTAAAATCGGAGATCATGTACTTTTTGGTCCGAATGTAAGTCTGTTCACTTCTGGACATCCAATTGATGTTGAAAAACGAAAGAAATTATTCCAATTTGCCAAGCCAATTACCATTGAAAACAATGTTTGGATTGGTGGAAACACAGTGGTAAATCCTGGGGTTACAATTGGAGAAAACGCAGTAATTGGTGCTGGAAGCGTGGTAACAAAATCAATTCCAGCAAATGTTGTGGCAGCCGGAAATCCGTGTAAAGTAATTAGAAATTTAGACTGATTATTCCACGAAATCCAAATCTTTGTCGTGAGTTTCAGGAATGGTTGCAGTTGAATAAATCCCAATAAAAAAACTGATTAATCCCAAAATGGAACCTGCGACAATTACTCCCAAAGAGACTTTAAAACTTAAGAAAAACCAGGTCATTAATACGACTGTTCCGCGCACCATATTTGGAATAGTCGTTGCAGCTGTAGATCTGATATTTGTGCCAAATTGCTCAGCACCTACAGTCACGAACATTGCCCAATAACCAGTTCCTAAACCAAGCCATGTGCAATAGAAATAATACATGGAAGCGGATTTTACGCCGCTGAAAAGCATCAAAATCACGCCAACAGCTGTGAAAATCATCATTCCTAAAATGGCTTTTTTTCTTGATTTCAACCATTGACTGATGAATCCGCTCATAAAATCACCAGCTGAAATACCGATATACGCCCACATGATTGCCAATCCTGGATCAATTTTTTCTTTGATTCCCATCGCTTCACCAAACTGATTTCCCAATGTGGCTAAAATGCCAATGCAAAACCATGTTGGAAGACCAATTCCAATGCATTTCATGTATTTAACAAAGCGATTCCAGTCGTTAAAAAACATCCAAAAATTGCCTTTTTGTATATGCGAATCGGCTTTCACATGTTTATAAATTCCTGATTCAATTACACCCACTCTCAATAGCAGCAAGCAAAGTCCCATTCCTCCGCCGACAAAATAAGCGATTGACCAATGTCCAGAAAGTTCAACTGTAAATTTGGCAACAACAGCTCCAAAAAGTCCAAATCCTGCAACCAAGGAAGTACCAATGGCGCGCAATTCCTTTGGCAAAGATTCAGATACAAGTGTGATTCCAGCGCCCAATTCACCCGCCAAACCAATTCCAGCAATGAAACGCAAAATCAAGTAGGCATTACCTTTGTCCATGAAATTGATATTTGGCAGAAATCCACAAGCAATATTTGCCAGTGAATAAGTGATAATTGAACCAAAAAGCACTGATAATCTTCCTCTTTTGTCGCCCAAAACACCCCATAGAATTCCTCCAATCAATAGACCGCCCATTTGCCAACTGTTGATTATTGGGCCCAAAGTATCTGGGTCGTATCCCAATTCTGTTACGCTGGGAATGCGAACAATACTGTAAAGCAACAAGTCGTAAATATCTACAAAATAGCCTAATGCTGCGATAATTACAGGTAAACTAAAAAGCAGTTTTATTTTTTGGTTGAAAGTGAAAGTTTGATTCATAAATGGCAATCTATTAATTTTCCTTCAATTCAATCTCAACTTCATTTTTCGGAACAAGGAAAAGCATAATCAATCCTAAAATAAAGAACAAAGCGACAGAGATAACAGAATATCTGATTGAGCCAGTCAACATTTCAACCATTCCGAAGAATAGAGTTCCCAATACAATTCCGATTTTTTCGGTGGCATCGTAGAAAGAGAAATAACTTGCGTGATCTGTTGTTTCAGGCAAAAACTTAGAATAAGTTGAACGTGCAATTGCTTGTACGCCACCCATAACCAAACCAACACCTGAAGCTAGAATGTAAAATTCAACGGGTGTTTCAACGATAAATGCAGCCAAACAAATCAAAATCCATATCGAAACAGAAATAATTAATGTTTTGATGTTTCCAATTTTTGCAGAAACTTTAGACATAATAAATGCACCTGCAGCGCCTAAAATTTGTATCAATAAAATCGCAATGATTAAACCTGTGGTTCCTGAATCGTCAGGCCAAGCGATTTCTTTGTTTGCAAAAATGGTTGCCATTAACATCACTGTTTGTACGCCAGTATTGAAAAAGAAAAATGCATACAAGTATTTTTTCAGTCTTTTTGTTTTACGGAAATCCTTGAAAACCAATTTTAATTCTTTAAAGCCACGCCATAAGATTCCTTTTTCAGGTTTTTTATTGTACACGTTATTTGGCAAAACTCTGTAAGTGATTTGAGAAAAACCAATCCACCAAACACCAACAAAAACAAAACACCAAGCGGTTGGATAGTTGAAAACTTTCATCCAAACAAGACATAAAATCAACAACAACATGGAGCCGAAATATCCCATGGTGAAACCTCTGGAAGAAATTTTGTCGTGGTCTTTGACTTCTGCAATTTCGGGAAGAAAAGCATTGTAGAATACCAAACTATTCCAAAATCCAATGCTTGCTAAAAAGACAGAGAGGAATCCAAGTTCAATGTGATCAGTATCGAAGAAATATAATGACATGCAAGAAAATGCACCTAAATAGCAGAAAAATCTCAAGAATTTCTTTTTGCTTCCACTGTAATCTGCCACTCCTGAAAGCAATGGAGATAAAAAGGAAACGACTAAGAATGAAAGTGATAAAACAAAAGAATACAATACTGAAGAAGAAAATTCCCAACCGAAAAAATTCACAGGAATGTAGGTTCCTTCAGGGATTTCTTTAACCAAAGTCTGAATTGTTTCGCTTGAAACATTGTCGCTTAGATGCTTTTCTGCCTTGATAAACGCCGCTTTGGTTTTAAAATCATAAAACAAAGGAAAAACAGCAGATGAAATGACTAAATTGTAAACAGAATTTGCCCAATCATAAAACACCCAACCTCTGATTATCTTTTTGTTACCCTTCTCCATAGTTCAAATTTGGGTTCCAAGATACAAATTGACGCTTAATTTACAGCAACAGAATTTGCATAATCACTCAAATAACTGAAATATTCAGTCAATTCGCCATTCAAATTTGTTTCAGAAGCACGACCAATGATATTGTCAGGATCGTCATTAAATAATGCAGGAAAAATATGCTTAATTAATTCATTTCCAAAATCTTCTGAGGCATCTTTAGGAAGCTCGCAAGGTAAGTTATCAACGGACATTACAGCAATGGCATTTTCATCCATGAAATCTATTTCTGTTTCTGTCACTGGATTATAGCCAAAAATTGGATCTGCAATTGTGCTCGCTTTAATAGTGGAAGCAATCGGACCAGCTACATCACATGAAACATCTGCAACAACTTTCAGTCTTGAATTATTGTTTCGTAAATCTTCAGCAGTTAAAATGTATGGAGAACTACTAGACCAAAAATGACAAGCAATATACATATCTGCTTCATTGGCATATTTACCAAAGATTGACTTGTACTCATTTCCATGTGAATAGAAATGTTTCTTATCAAATTCTTGACCTGAAATTGGCGCGAAATAATCTTCCACTTCCAAATGTGTGAAAACGGGTTTATCGAAAGAATCATTTAAAAATTCCGCAGGACTTACTTCCATAATTGGCAACAAATCCATGATTTCTCTCGCTCCATAACCTACTCTACCAAAACCTGTTAAAACAATTTTAGTATTTGAAGGAAGCACCACTTTTTTCAATTCATTTTCAAGTTCAATTCGATTTTCACATTCGCAAGCTTTTTTCAATTGGAAAGTTTGATTTTTCAATCCAAATGCTCTGAAACCATTGTAACAACCAACAATTCCTGCATATCTTCCAAAACCAATTAATCGTTTTCCCAATTTATTCTTCATTACCTCATAGTCAATCAATTGGATTTTCTTTTGAAGAATGGTTTGAAGTAACTTTTGGTTATAAGGCTGTTTTTTAATCGTATGAGAAAAGAAAATGTATCTTTTATTAGGAATTAAATCGTCTTTTTTGAACTCTTTTACACCCATAATGATGTCGCATTCAGTCAAATCTTCTTGAACTTTGATTCCTTGTTCAATGTACAATTCATCGCTGAAAGTTCTAATGGGACTGTTTTGAACAATTATTTCCACATTCGGAAACTTAAGTTCAACGAGTTTACATTGTTTTGGTGTCAAAGGAACTCTAAAGTCAGGTGGTACTTTTCCTTCTCTTGCAATTCCTAATTTAATTTTTCTCATAATATTTTTGTTCTTTAGAAATTGGGGTATTTAACTCCCTAAAGGAGATATTTCTAAATAATTGTCAATAAATTCTCTCACACATCCTTCGCCACCGCGCTTTGACAGGATCAAATCTACTTCTTTTTTAATAACTTCCACTGCATCTTTAGGACAAGTTTTGAACCCTATAAGTTGCATTACTTCTAAATCGTTGATATCGTCGCCAATCATAGCTACTTGATCCAAAGTAATATTTAAATCTTCACACCATTTTTTCAAGATGTTAATTTTTGGCTCACGTCCAACATAGCAATGCTGAATACC